>DASPKR010000050.1:0-6236 GCA_035627975.1 Pyrinomonadaceae bacterium
GGACTGGCAAGCAGTACGAAGTCCCCATCGCCGACGGCACCATACGCGCCATTGACCTTCGGCAGATAAAGACCGGCGACGACGACTTCGGGCTGATGACCTACGACCCGGCGTTCATGAACACGGCGTCGTGCAAGAGCACGATCACCTACATTGACGGCGACCGCGGGATCCTGGAGTACCGCGGCTACCCCATCGAGCAGCTCGCCGAGCATAGCACCTACCTCGAGGTCGCTTACCTGCTCCTATACGGCGAGCTGCCCACCGCAGAGCAGCTCCGCCAGTGGACTTGGAACATCACGCACCACACCTTCATCAACGAGAACATCAAGAAGGTTCTGGACGGCTTCCACTACAACGCACACCCGATGGGCATGTTCGAGGCGATGGTGGCCGCGCTCTCGACCTTCTACCCCGAGGCCAAGAACGTCAAAGACCCGGCCTGCCGGCAGAAGCAGATTCACCGCCTGATAGCGAAGGCGCCGACCATCGCCGCCTTCGCCTACCGCCACCGCACCGGCTTGCAGTACGCCTACCCCGACAACGACCTCTCCTACGAGGGCAACTTCCTGAACATGATGTTCAAGACGACGGAGCTGAAGTACAAGCCGAACCCCGTGCTCGAGCGCGCTCTCTCCGTCCTCTTCATACTGCACGCCGACCACGAGCAGAACTGCTCGACGAGCACGATGCGCACAATCGGCTCGGCCGAGACCGACCCGTACTCGAGCCTCGCGGGCGCGGCCGCCGCGCTCTACGGCCCGCTGCACGGCGGGGCGAACGAGGCCGTGCTCAGGATGCTCAACGAGATAGGCTCGGTCGAGCGCGTCCCCGAGTACGTCAAGCGCGTCAAGGCCGGCGAGTTCCGGCTGATGGGCTTCGGCCACCGCGTCTATAAGAACTACGACCCTCGCGCGCGCATAATCAAGCAGGTCGCATACGAGGTCTTCGAGGTGACGGGCAAAGACCCGCTACTAGACCTCGCGCTGGAACTGGAGCGCATCGCGCTCGAGGACGAGTATTTCGTCAAGCGCCGCCTCTACCCGAACGTTGACTTCTACTCCGGCATCATCTACCGCGCCATGCGCTTCCCCGTGGACATGTTCCCGGTGCTCTTCGCCATACCGCGCACGTCGGGGTGGCTGGCGCAGTGGGTCGAGATGCTCGACGACCCCGAGCAGAAGATCGCGCGACCGCGACAGATTTACCTCGGCGCGCGCACGCGCGACTACGTGCCGCTCGAAAAGCGGGGCGGCGCCGGCGCGGCGGCCGAGTCGGCCACGTCGGCGGCCGGCTGAGCGCCGTAAGGAATTACCAGGGATGGGCGGGGCGCACAGGATGAAGAAATTGTCTTTATCCTGTCCGCCCCGCCCTTTTTTTACGGCCGGGGTGATTCTTTTTCGCCGCGCCTCCCGCGTTAGATGACGGGAGGGCAAGGAAATGCTTAACAACAAGCAGGTGAGGGTTATCAAGCGCGGCGAGCGCGCCGGCACAATTGAGGCGGCTTCAAGGGTCGTCCCCGCGGGGGGCGGGGCGGCGACCGAGCGTGAGATAAAGACGGTCGTCTCGGGCTGGGTCAGCGAGCACCGCCGCCGCGCCGAAGAGTTCCGACAGACCTACACCTCCCTGCTCAAGGGCGCAGGCTTCACCCCCGCCCGCGGCTGAAGGCGCCACGGACAGATTGACGAACTGCCACGAAAAGCTCCGGCCCCACCGCCGGGGCTTTTTCTATTCCCGAGAGAAATCGGGACGGCCTGCCCACCCAACACGAAGGCTGCGGGCGCCCTCGTCAACGCCCGCGGCATTTACTTTCCCCCGGCCCGAAACGTTCGCCGGCCGGCGGGGTGACCGCAGAGATGTCGAGCACGACGGGGGCGGCTAGCCCGCCGGCCAGTGTCTTCATAGGGGCGGGGCAGGTGAAGGCGACGCTCGGGAGTGCGACCGTCGGCAGGGAGCTGTCGGTGACGGCGGGGGCCTGCCCTTGAGCGGAGGGCGGAGGCGGTAGAGTAGCGCCGCCGCCCCCGCCTTTGTATCATCGTCCAAAACTCCTCTTGCTTAAGGAGCCGAGGCGGCGGATACCGAATGGCGACTACCGACGACCAGCCCTTCCGAAATCCTGAGCCGTGCTCTTACGCGCTCGCCGAAGACGACGTGCACGTCTGGCGCGTGCCGACTGATGTCGCGGGCTCGGAGGTTGAAGCCCTGTCCGGGCTCCTCTCGCGCGAGGAGCGCGACCGCGCCGCGAGGTTTCGCTTCAAGAGAGACGGCGACAGGTTCACCGTCTCGCGCGGCAGGCTGAGAATGCTCCTTAGCCTTTACACGGGGCTCGAGGCCGGGCGCATAGAGTTCCTCACGAACGAGTTCGGCAAGCCCTCGCTCGGCGGCGACGCGGCCCGCGCGGGCCTTCGCTTCAACGCAGCCCACTCGCACGAGCTCGCCCTCTACGCCTTCGCGCGCTGGCGCGAGGTCGGCGTTGACGTAGAGCGCGTGCGCGAAGATTTCGATTGCGAGGCGGTGGCGGCGAACTTCTTCGCGCCCGGCGAGGTAGAGGCGCTGCGCGCGCCCTCCGCTCGGCGGGGAGCGCGCGCCTTCTTCGACTGCTGGACGCGCAAAGAGGCCTACGTCAAAGCGAGGGGCGAGGGGCTTTCGCGCCCTTTAGACTCCTCCGAGGTGTCGCTCGAACCGGGCGCCGCGGCGTCGCTGCTGCGCGCGGGAGGCGACGCCGTAGAGGCCGCGCGTTGGGCGCTGTTCGATCTCGACGCGGGTGAAGGGTACGCGGCGGCGCTCGTCGTCGAGGGCCGGGGCTCCCGGCTAGAATGCAGGCGGTGGCCGGGCTCGGGCGCGACGGCCGACCTGGCATAAAGTTAGTTCAAGGTTCTGGAGGCGTCGGATGTGGGGAAGGGGCGAGAGCGGGGTGACATGGTGCCTGCACGAGCTGTTCGAGGCGCAGGCGGCGCGCACGCCCGAGGCCGTGGCTTTAGCGTCGGAAGAGGACGAGCTGACTTACGCGGAGCTGGCCGCGCTGTCCAGCAACATCGCGCGCCAACTGCGCTCTCTGGGCGTGGGGCCTGAGACGCCCGTCGGCGTCTTGTCGGGGCGCTCGGCCGGCACGATAGCGGCCCTCCTCGGCGTCCTCAAGGCGGGCGGCGCTTACGTGCCCTTGAGCACTTCGAGCCCGCCGCAGTGGGTCGCCTTCATGCTCGAGGACATAGGTGTGCCGGTCTTGCTCACCGAGAGAGAGCTGGCCGACAGACTGCCCTCCACCTACGCGCGGGTCGTCATCTTAGAAGAACTGGCGGCGACGGCCGGGGCGGAGGGCCGAGAGAGCCCGGAGCCGTGCGTGTGGCCTGACAACCTGGCCTACGTCATCTACACTTCCGGCTCTACCGGCACGCCGAAGGGCGTGGGAGTGCCACACCGCGCCGTCTGCAACCAGGCGCTCTGGTCGCGCGAAACCTTTTCGCTGGGCGAAGGCGACGCCGTGCTTCAGACGGCTCCGCTCAGCTCCGACGTATCCGTCTGGGAGGTCTTCGCCGCGCTCACATCGGGGGCGCGCCTCGTACTGGCGCCGCGCGGGGCCGAGCAAGACCCCGGCCGTCTGGTGGAGGTCGTCCGCGAGCAGGGCGTGACTACCATGTACGTGGCGCCTCCGCTCCTCCGAGCCATGCTGGAAGCAGGCGGGCTGGAGCGCTGCCGTGGCCTCCGTAGGGTCTTGTGCGGCGGAGACGTGCTCTCGCCCGAGCTTTCGCAGCGCTTCTTCTCGTCGCTGCCCGAAGCGGAGCTGTACAACGTGTACGGGCCGGCGGAGACGACCGTGCACGCGACCTTTTGGAGGTGCGAGCGGGGCTCGGCGCGGCGGTCGGTTCCCATCGGGCGCCCCATCGCAAACGCCCAGACCTACGTGCTCGACCGGCGCACGCGCGTGCAGCCCGTCGGCCTGAAGGGCGAGCTGTACATAGGCGGCGCGGGGCTGGCGCGCGGCTACCTCGGCCGGCCCGACCTTACCGCCGAGATGTTCGTCCCCGACCCTTTCAGCGCCGAGCCCGGCGCCCGCCTCTACCGCAGCGGCGACATGGCGCGCTGGCTGCCCGAGGGCGCGCTCGAATTCTCCGGGCGCCGCGACCGTCAGGTGAAGGTGCGTGGCTTCCGCATCGAGCTCGGCGAGATAGAGGCCGCGCTCGGCTCGCACCCCTGCGTTGGCGCGGCGGTCGTGCTGGCGCGCGAGGACGTAGCGGGCGACGTAAGGCTCGTTGCCTATCTGGTGGAATCGGGGATGGTGACGAGGCAGGAGCTTCGCGGCTTCCTGAGGGAGCGCCTGCCTGAGCACATGATCCCTTCGGCCTTCGTCACGCTCGAAGCGTTGCCCCTGAGGCCCGACGGCAAGGTGGACAGGCGCGCGCTGCCCGAGCCTGGTCTCTCGGAGGCGGAGACGGCCCGCGCCCTGTCCGCGCAGTCATACGTCGAGCCCCGGACGGATGTGGAGCATCTGGTGGCGTCAATCTGGGCGGAACTGCTCGGGCTTGAGAGGGTCGGCGCCGAGGACAACTTCTTCGAGCTGGGAGGGGACTCGATCCTCGCGACCCGGCTCGTGTCGCGCCTGCGCGAGGCAGTCGGCGTCGGGCTGTCACTCCGCGCCCTCTTCGAGGCGCAGACGGTCGAGGGTATGGCGCGGGCCGTCGAGGCGGAACTCCGGGGAGGGGCGGAAGGCGGAAAGCTCGCGCGGGTCTTAGAGGAGACAGAGATGCTTTCCGACGAAGAGGTGAACGACCTGTTGAATAGAGAATCGGGAGAAGGCGGCAGATGAGCGACCTCAAAGACCGGCTATCGCATCTTTCGCCGGAGGAGCGGCGGCTGCTCGAGCTCAGGCTCTCGGAGCGGGCTGGCGACGGGCGGCAGTCCATCGAGAAGCGTGGCGGGGAGGGATACGCCTTCCCTCTCTCCTTCGCGCAGCAGCGGCTCTGGTTCCTCGAACAACTAGAGCCGGGCGGCGCCGCGTACAACATGCCGGCGGCCCTGCGCCTGTCGGGCGCGCTCGACGTAGAGGCGCTGCGGCGCGCCCTCCGAGAGATAGTCAGGCGGCACGAGGTGCTGCGGACTACCTTCACGGTGGTTGACGGCCAGCCCATGCAACTCATCCACGAGCCGCCGGAACTCCCTCTGGAAGTAGTAGAAGCCGGCGCGCTGGCAGAGGAGCAGGTCGAGGAGATGCTACGCGGGGAGGCGCTGCGCCCCTTCGACCTCGCGGGGGGGCCGCTCGCCAGGTTCGTGCTGCTGCGGTTGAGCCGAGAGGAACATCTTCTGCTCCTGACGCTCCACCACATCATAAGTGACGGCTGGTCTATGGGCGTGCTCGCACACGAGCTGTCGGCGCTCTACGCGGCCTACGCCGGCTGGGAGGTCTCGCCGCTGCCGGAGCTGCCCGTCCAGTACGCGGACTACGCCCTCTGGCAGCGCGAGTGGCTCCGGGGCGAAGTCTTGGAGAGGGAGCTCGAATATTGGAGGCGCACGCTGGCCGACTTGCCCCCGCCGCTTGAGCTGCCCGCAGACCGCCCGCGCCCGGCAGTCCCCGGCAACGCCGGCGCGCTCGAACGCTTCGAGTTACCGCGCGAGTTATCGGAGAGCCTCAAGGCGCTCAGCCGGCAGGAGGGCATGACGCTCTTCATGACGCTGCTCGCGGCCTTCCAAGCCCTCCTCTCCCGCTACACAGACCGAGAGGACATTCTGGTCGGCACGGCCATAGCCAACCGCGCCCGCACGGAGGTCGAGCCTCTCATAGGCTTCTTCGTCAACACGCTCGTCCTGCGCACAGACCTCTCCGGCGACCCGTCCTTCCGCGAACTGCTGAGGCGCGTGCGCGCGGCGACCCTCGGCGCTTACGCCCATCAGGAAGTGCCTTTCGAGAGGCTGGTCGAAGAGCTACAGCCCGAGAGGGAGTTGGGCCGCGCGCCCTTCTCCCAGGTGATGTTCAACCTACAGAACGACCCGGCCGCGGAGCTTGACCTGCCGGGGCTCAAGGTCACGCGCCTTCCGCTCGTCACGGGCCTGACCAACTCCGACCTCACGCTGAACATGACGGAAGCGACGGGCGCGCTCAAGGGCGAGTTCGAGTACAGCACGGAGCTCTTCGACGCCGAGACAATCCGGCGCATGGTCGGCGTTCGACGAGCAGTCCTTCCTCAGGACCTATGGCAGCGTCGATTTCTTCATGGCGGTGTACCTGTTCGGCAAGCTCGCCG
>DASPKR010000051.1:0-10745 GCA_035627975.1 Pyrinomonadaceae bacterium
CTACGTCGGCGCGGCCGTCGCAGGCCTCGTCCTTCTCGTCGTGGTCGTCGGCGGCGCGGGCCTCTTCCTGCTCTCGGGCGCGAAGAACAAGCCGGCGGAGCCTGTGCAGCCCACCGCGCTCACGGAAGAGCCTGCGCGGCCCTCGGCACCGGCCGAGCAGCCCGCGGCGCCGCCGCAGACCGCGGCGGGCGACCAGACAACTCCGCCCGCCACTGACGACGATGACGCCGCCGGCACGCAAGCCCCGGCGCAAGTCCCCGCGCCTTCCTTGAAGCCTTCGGGCACGGCGCCCGTCCTGCCCGCCCCGCCCGCGACGGCCGACACGCGACAGGGCGGCGCACAGCGCCCCGCGGCCCCCCGGCCCGCGGCGCCCGCGCAGAGGCAGAGGCCGCAGGCCCCCGCCTCGGACGCCGCCGCCCGGCGCAGGAGGGCGCTCGAAGCGCTCGACCAGTAGCGCCCGCCTTTTTGAGTCTCCGGGCAAACTATGTGGGGGCGGGGTAGAGCCCCGCCCCCACGCTCTTCATCAAGCATGGGATTCCCGAAAGTTAAGATGAACCTGACCGCGTGGGGCGCGCGCCGCGCTCCCCTCCCCTCGCTGCTTCTGGCGGCCGCGCTTGTAACACTGTTCTTCCCGGCGCACGCCGCGGCGCAGGCCAAGAAGCCTATAAGCAAGGACGGCCTGATTAAGGCCGTGCAGATAAACGGCCTCTCGACGGCCGAGCTGGTCGAGCAGATAGGGCAGCGCGGCGTCAACTTCCAGATGACTCCCGCCGTCGAGCAGGAGATGCGGCAGGCCGGCGCGCGCGAGGAGGTCATAGCGGCCGCGCGCTCGAACTACCGCCCCGGCGCGACGACGGCGAGCTCCGCTTCGACGGGCCGAGGCGCGAAACCCGGCGCGGCCGCCGCAGTCCCGAAGGGGGCGCCGCTCTCGCGCGCCGAGGTCGTGACGATGCTGGAGGCCGGGTCGCCCCCGGCGCGCGTCGAGCAGTTCGTAGAGGCCCGCGGCGTCAACTTCCAGCTCAACGCGCAGGCGACACGCGAGATTAAAGCCGCGGGCGGCACCAACTCTCTCGTCGGCGCCATCGCCGCGAACTACGTCGCGCCCGGCGCGCCCCCGCGCGGCCGGCCCGCCGGAACGCCGGCCGTTAACACTACGGCCGCGCGCGGCCCCGACTACGATGACCTGACCGACCAGGCCACCAGCGCCTACGCCGCGAAGAACGCCGCGCTCGCCACCGAGCTGCTACAGCGCGCCATACAGTTGAACTCCTCGCACCCGCGCGCATACCAGCTTCTCGGCTTCACGCAGCTCTACCTCCGGGGCGACCTCGCGGGGGCGGAGCAGAACATGCGCAGGGCGATAGAGCTGGGCGGCTCGGCCGCGTTCCGCGTCTTCCACGACCACGCAGAAGGCTCGTTCAAGCAGACCTGCTCTGGGACGCTCTTTGTCACCAAGACGAACGTCACCTTCAAGGCCGACGACGGCCGCGACACCTTCGAGGCGCTCGACCGCGACATCAAGGAGATAAAGACGAATAAGTTCGTCGGCGCCAATCCCTTCGGCGCCCTACTCGGCGGCAAGGGCGACGTGGGCGCCTTCCACGTCAAGACGACGCGCAACTACAACTTCGCCCCACTCACCGAGAAGAAGAAGGAGTCAGAGCTTATAATCAAGCTCGTCAAAGAGTACGGCGGCGTCAAGGGCTAAAGGGAGCCCGCGGCCGCACGGAGGTCGGAGATGAAATTAAACACCACCATCAGGCAGAGTAAGCTTTTCGCGCTGGCGCTCGCGGCCGCGGCCGCCGCGGCGCTGCTCCTGGCAGCCCCCTCGTCGGCGCAGAGCAACAAGCCCATAAGCCGCAAGGGCCTCGTCGAGTCGGTCAAGGCCAACGGCCTCTCGACCGTCGAGCTGGTGAGGATAATCAACCGCCGCGGCGTCGCCTTCGAGATGACGCCCGACGCAGAGGCCGAGCTTCGCAGCGTCGGCGCGCGCCCCGAGGTTATAGAGGCCGCGCGCTCGAACTACCGCGACCCGGCCCCGGCGACGCCCGCGGTCGCCTCGCGGCCGACTACCAACCGCCCGGCCAACGTGCCTTCGTCCGGCTCGTCGGCGCCCGTGCCGCCGGGGCCGCCGCTCTCGAAGAACGAGATAATAACAATGCTGCAAGGCGGCATCGCCCCGGCGCGCGTCGAGCAATTCGTAGAGGCGCGCGGCGTCAGCTTCTCGGTCACGCCCGAGGTCGCGCGCGAGATAACCGCGGCGGGCGGCAACCGCTCGCTCGTCGGCGCCATAACCGAGAAGGCGACCGCCGAGACGGCGAGCAGCTCCTCGCCCTTCGGCGCCGACTCCGGCGAGGCCGCGAACAGCGGCGCGCCCACTTACGACGACTACATAGACCGCGCACAGACCGCGATCTCCGCGCAGGACTGGAGCTCGGCCATCAACTACGCGCAGCAGGCCGCGCAGCTCGACCCGCAGCAGCCCACCGCCTTCACCCTCCTCGGGACGATGCTCCTCTACGCCAGCCGGAACGTGGGCGGCGCCGAGCAGGCGATGAGCGCGGCCATACAGCGCGGCGGCGCCGCCGCCTTCAAGGTCTATCACGACCACACGGGCAGCTTTAGCCAGTACTGCCAGGGCTCTTTCTTCGTCACGAAGACCGGCGTCAGCTTCAAGGCCGACGACGGCCTCGACACCTTCGAGACCGAGGACTCGAACATCAAGGAGGCGAAGACGAACGCGTGGGTCGGCTCCGAGTATGGCGCCTTCCACATCAAGCCCGTGCAGAAGATCAACGGCCGGGACAACTTCAACTTCGCCCCCGCCACCCAGCAGAAGGCCGAGGCCGAACTGATACTGCGCATGATCAGAAACTTCTAGCCGAGAGCGGGGAGGGGCGACTTCGCCCCTCCCCCTCTTCCGCTTCCCCGACACAATGAAGAGAACGACACGCCTTCTCGTCACCCTCGCCGCCGTAATATTCCTTCTCAACGCGCCCGCGCCGGCCGCCGCCCTCCCGCAGAAGCAGCAGGAGGCCGACAAACAGGCGGCCGCCGGGGCGGCGCAACTTCAGCGCGGCAACTGGCGCGGCGCCGCCGACAGCTTCCGCAAGGCCCTGCGCGCCAACCCCAACCACGTCGAGGCCAGCTACGGCCTCGGCGTGGCGCAGATGAACCTGAAGCAGTACCAGGACGCGCTCGGAGCCTTCTCCAAAGTCATCGAGCTGAAGCCCAACGCGCGCGTGCAGGACGCGCTGCGCGGTTCGGGCCTCATCTTCTTCGACCAGCAGCGCTACAAGGAAGTCACGGACGTTTTCGAGCACGCCAAGCAGTGGGGCCAGCTCACGCCCTCGGACTACTACTTTCTCGGCAAGTCCTACGCGCACATGAACCGCGCGGCCGAGGCGCTGGCGGCGATGAAGCTCGCCGCGCCGCCCCCGCAGCAGTTCGCGCACGACGCGTATTTCACGCTCGGCTTCCTGCTCCTGACCCAGAACGAGGCGCGCGAGGCCGCCGCCCCCCTGGAGCAGGCGGCGCAGTTGCAGCCAAACCACGCGCCGACGCTCATGCTGCTGGGCAACGCATACCTCGTGCGGGAGAAGTTCCAGGACGCGCACGACGTCCTGCGCCGCGCCGCCTCCATAGACCCGAATCAGTTCTTCACGCACTACGGGCTCGGCTACGCGCTGATGAACCTGAACCGCGCGGAGGAGGCCGTCGGGTCGTTTACGGCCGCGATGCGTTTGCAGCCCCAGTCGCCCGAGGCGCACGTCGGGATGGGCAACGCGAGGCTGCGCCTCAACCAGTTCAAGGAGGCGCAGGGCTCCTTCGAGCAGGCGCTGCGATTGAAGCCCGACTCGGCCGACGCCCTTCTCGGCATGTGCGTCGTCTATTACTCGCAGGGCGACTACCCGGCGCTCCTCGATGCGAGCGAGCAGGCCGTAAGGCTCGCGCCCTCTTACGCCAACGCGCACACGATGCGCGGCGCGGCGCTCGCCACCGTCGGGCAGATGCGGGAGGGGCTCGCGGCCGTGCGGCGCGCGGCGCAGCTAGAGCCCGAGAACTACTGGCCGCACCACGTCATCGCCTTCATACACGTCCGCGAAGACCGCCCGCAGGAGGCACTCCCGGAGGCGCGCCGGGGCGTGAGCCTCAAGCCCGAATACCCCGAGACGCAGAACCTCCTGAGCTACGTGCTCAACCAGTTGGGCCAGCACCAGGAGGCGCTCACGGCCGCACAGGCGGCGCTCCGGCTCAAGCGCGAGCCGGCTGACGAGGGGTGGGCGCACTACAACATCGCCACCGCCCTCGAAAAGCTGAATCGGCGCGAGGAGGCGCTCGCCGCCTACCGCCAGTCCGTCGCCGCCTACAACCAGGTCGGCCGCACGCTCGACCCCGACGACCTCTACCTGATGGGCAACGCCTACCTGCGGCTCGACCAGGACAGGCAGGCCATCATGGCCTTCCGCCAGTCCATACGCGTCAGGCCCTCGTTCGCGCAGGCGCGCTACAACCTCGGCGTCGCCTACTTCGCCGCGGGCGACCGCAAGTCCGCCATGGCCGAGTACAACGAGTTGAAGCGCCTCGACGCAGCGAAGGCCGCCCGCCTCCTCAAAGTTATCGGCGGGCGCTAGGAGTTCGGTTCCCAACGCGGAGGGCGCAGAGGCACCGGGCGCACGGAGGCGGCGCGGGAGCCGCTCTGTGGGCTTCTGTGCCTCTGCGCCCTCCGCGTTAAGATAATGCCCGGCGCACACTCGCCTCCCGTCTTAGCGTCGGCGCGCCGGAACTGCTATCATTGGCCCTTCTTCATTTACCCGAAACAATGACACGCAAACAGAAAGCGCACATAGAGTTCACCCTGAACGGCGAGCCCGTAGAGGTCGCCTTCGCGCCGCACAAGACGCTGCTCGAAGTCCTCCGCGAAGACCTTGGGCTCACGGGCACCAAGCACGGTTGCGAGCTCGGCGAGTGCGGCACCTGCGCCGTGCTCGTGGACGGCCGGAGCGCCCTCTCCTGCCTCGTCCTCGGTCTAGAGGCCGAGGGGCGGCGCGTCGAGACCGTCGAGGGGATGGCGACACCTGACGGCCTGCACCCCTTGCAGGAGACCTTCGCCGACACGGGCGCCGCGCAGTGCGGCTACTGCACGCCGGGCTTCCTGCTCGTCGCCAAAGAGCTGCTCGCGCAGCGGCCCGACCCGACGCGCGACGAGATAAAGGAGGCGCTCTCCGGCAACCTGTGCCGCTGCACCGGCTACATCAAAATCTACGAGGCGGTCGAGCTCGCCGCGGCGCGCATGCGCGGCGAGGAGGCCGAGCTTCCCAGAGAGAGCGTCTATGGCTACGAGTAACGGGAACGGGCGGACGGGCGGCGGCCTGAACGTCGTAGGCCGTCCCTTCCGCAAGGT
Organism: Pyrinomonadaceae bacterium; assembly: GCA_035627975.1. Lineage (GTDB taxonomy): Bacteria > Acidobacteriota > Blastocatellia > Pyrinomonadales > Pyrinomonadaceae > QHXN01. The sequence continues at coordinate 5,405 of DASPKR010000051.1, forward strand.
TGACGCGCGCTCGAAGTGCGTCGGCGCGACTAAGTTCGCGGACGACATCGCACTCCCGCGCATGCTCTACTGCAAGATTCTGCGCTCGACCGAGCCGCACGCGCTCATCAAGTCAATTGACGTGTCGAAGGCGCTCTCGCTGCCCGGCGTCCTCGCTTGTATAACGGGCGAGGACCTGCCCATCCCTTACGGCATCCTCCCCGTCAGCCAGGACGAGCACGCGCTCTGCGTCGGCAAGGTTCGCTTCGTCGGAGACCCCGTCGCCGCCGTCGCCGCCGTTGACGAGGACACCGCCTTCGAGGCGATGAACCTCATAGAGGTCGAGTACGAGCGCCTGCAATCCATCACGAACATCGAAGAGGGCGCCCTCGTTGACGAGCCGCGCATACACGATTACGGCGACCACGGCAACGTCCACAAGAGCGTCCACCTAGAGTTCGGCGACCTGGACGAAGGCTTCGCCGAAGCGGATTTAATCCGCGAGGACGCCTTCTTCTACGAGGGCAACACGCACCTGCCGATGGAGCAGCACGCCGCGGTCGCCCACTTCGACGCCGACGGCAAGCTTACGCTCTGGTCTTCGACGCAGACGCCGCACTACGTCCACAAGGCGCTCGCCAAGACCCTTCAGATGCCGGCCGCGCACGTGCGCGTCATAGCGACTCCTAACGGCGGCGGCTTCGGCGGCAAGTCTGACCCCTTCAACCACGAGATCGTCGTCTCGGAGCTGTCAAGGAGGACGAAGCGCCCCGTCAAGATCACATTGACGCGCGAGGAGGTCTTCTACTGCCACCGCGGCCGCCACCCTGTGCTGATGAAGAGCCGCATCGGGGTGAAGAAGGACGGCTCGATTACGGCGCTCGACTTCCAGTCGTTCCTCGACGGCGGCGCCTACGGCTCCTACGGCGTGGCGTCCACCTTCTACACCGGCGCCTTGCAGACCGTCACATACGAGGTGCCGCGCTACCGCTTCCGCGGCATGCGCGCCTTCACCAACAAGCCGCCCTGCGGCCCCAAGCGGGGCCACGGCACGCCGCAGCCGCGCTTCGCCCTCGAAATCCAGCTCGACCGTGTCGCCGAAGAACTCGGCCTCGACCCGGCCGAGATGCGCCTCAAGCACTTGGTGAAACCCTACACGGTGACGGCCAACTACCTTCGCATAGGCTCGATGGGATTAGGCAAGTGCATCGAGAAGGTCGTCGCCGGCTCGGGCTGGAAGAGCAAGTTCAAGCAGTTGCCTTACGGCCGCGGCGTCGGCCTCGCGTGCAGTTCCTACATCTGCGGCGCGGGGCTTCCGATCTACTGGAACAGCATGCCGCACTCGGGCGTACAGCTACGGCTCGACCGCCAGGGCGGCGTCTGCGTGCAGTGCGGCTCGACCGACATAGGCCAGGGGTCTGATTCCGTGCTCGCCTACATCGTCGCGGAGATTCTAGGCATAGACCCCTTCGACATTCGCGTCGTCACGGCCGACACCGATCTTACGCCCGTTGACCTCGGGAGCTATTCGAGCCGCGTGACTTTGATGACCGGCAACGCCGCCATACAGGCGGCCGAGCGCGCGAGAGAGCTTTTGACGAGGGCCGTCTCCGAGAAGCTAGGCGTCCCCGTGGACAACCTCTCGCTCGCAGACCGCCGCGTCTTCGACGTGGAGAACCCCGAAGTAGGGATGACGTTCGCCGAGGCGGTCGTCCTCGCCGAGCAGAAGTACGGCACCATCGGAACGGTCGGCTCCTACGTGCCGCCGCGCGCGCCCGGCCGCTTCAAGGGCGCGGGCGTAGGCCCCTCGCCCGCCTACAGCTACTCCGCGGCGGTCGCCGAAGTTGACGTGGACGTTGACACGGGCTTCGTCAACGTCGGGAAGATTTGGGTGGCGCACGACATCGGCAAGAGCATAAACCCGATGCTGGTGATGGGGCAGGTCGAGGGAAGCGTCTATATGGGCCTGGGCGAGGCCATCATGGAGGAGATGACCTACCGCGCCAATCGCAACGTCGTCCACAAGTTCCCCTCCATGCTCGAGTACAAGAGCCCGACGACGCTGGAGATGTGCGAAGTCTTCACCTACCTCGTCGAAGACCCAGACCCGAACGGCCCATACGGCGCCAAGGAGGTCGGCCAGGGGCCGCTCCTCCCCGTCATGCCCGCCATCGCCAACGCCGTCTATGACGCCGTCGGAGTGCGCATAGACGAAGTCCCCGTCACGCCCGAGAAGGTGCTCGCCGCGCTTCGCGCGAAACAGCAGGGCAAGGAGCCGCGCTTCGGCCCGAAGGGCGTCCCCTCGGTCAACTGGCCCGAGCCCCTCAAGGTCTTGACGCCCGCCGAGGGCGGCGACGGCCGCGAGATGCCGCGCGTCGCCGTGCATTCCTAGGAGATGAGGATTTAATAAGACCGTTATGATGAGACTTCCGAAGTTCGCTTACTGCGCCCCGAAGACCGTGGGGGAAGCGGTGAGGTTGAGGGGCGAGGCGGGGCCTGCGGGGCAGTTCGTCGCGGGCGGGACTGACCTCTACCCGAACATGAAGAGGCGGCAGCAGACGCCCGAGACCGTCATCTCGGTCGGGCGCATACACGAGCTGCGAAGGATAGAAGGCGACGGCAAAGAAGGTCTGAGGATAGGCGCGGGCGTGTCACTCACGGAAGTAGTCGAGCACCCGGTCGTGAACCGCGACTACCCTTCGGTGGCGCGCGCGGCGAGGCTTATCTCGACGCCGACGCTGCGGAACATGGGGACGATAGGCGGGAACCTCCTGCTCGACACGCGCTGCAACTACTACGACCAGAACTACGAGTGGCGGCGCTCGATCAACTTCTGCATGAAGAAGGACGGCGAGGTCTGCTGGGTCGCGCCCGGCAGCCCGAAGTGCTGGGCCGTGCAGTCCTCGGACCTCGTGCCGCTGATGGTGGCAATGGGGGCGCGCGTGCGGCTCGTCTCAACGGTCGGCGACCGTCTCGTCTCGGCCGCGGGGCTCTACAACGACGACGGCATAGACTACCTGCACAAGCGCCCCGAAGAGCTGCTCACCGAAATTCACCTGCCGCCCGTGGACGGCTGGCGCGCGGTTTACAAGAAGCTCAGGCGGCGCGGCGCCTTCGACTTCCCCGTGCTCGGCGTGGCGGCGGCCGTTAGGGTCGGCGACCGAGGCGAGGTGGAGGAGGCGAAGGTCGTGTTGGGCGGCGTCGCCCCCGCGCCGCTGGAAGTCGAAGCGGCGGGCAAGGCGCTCGCGGGCGGGCCGCTCGATGAGGGGCGCATCAGGGCGGCGGCCGAGGCTTGCTACCTTAAGGCGCGCCCGCTCGACAACACAGACCACCTTATGAACTACCGCAAGCAGATGGCGCGCCCCTTCGTCATGCGCGCCCTCGAAGAGCTGCGGCAGTCTCTGTCATGAGCTTCGGAGGGGTCGCGGCCGTCCTGCTCGCCGCGGGGCGCTCGCGGCGTATGGGGGCGTTCAAGCCGCTCCTGCCTTTCGGCGGCGTGACCGTCGTCGAGAGCTGCGTCGAGACGCTACAGGCCGCGGGCGCGGCCGAGACCGTGGTCGTCGTGGGCCACCGCGCCGAAGACGTGCGCGCGGCGCTCGCCGGGCGCGGTGGGCTGCGGTTCGCCGTGAACGAAGATGCGACGAGCGAGATGGGCGCCTCCATCGCGCGCGGCGTCGAGGCGCTATCGGCGGCGACGAAGGCCGCGCTGGTCGCGCTCGTTGACCACCCGGCCGTGCCGGCCGCGGAGGTGAGAAAGCTCGTCGAAGCGTGGGTGGCGACGGGGGCGCCGCTGGTCTTGCCTGAGTGGGAGGGGCGTGGCGGTCATCCCGTCCTAGTTGACATGCGGCTCAGGGAAGAGCTATTAAGCCTCGACGCGCGGGGCGGCCTGCGCTCCCTCTTCGCCGAGCACGCCGGGGAGATGCTGCGCGTGCCGGCCGGCTCGCCATACGTCGTGCGTGACATGGACACGTGGGGCGAGTACGCGGCGCTATACCGCGACGTTTTCGGCACAGAGCCGCCGGCCGCCGGCGGGCCGGCATGAGACGGGCCGGGGCGACTTGTACGCCTTTCAAACAACCATTCTTTTTGACGGCTCATCTAAAGATTTCAGGACAGGCGGCCCGCAAGTGCCGGGCGCTTTTCGGCGGTTATTAGGGCGACGAAAACAGAATTGCCCGCGCCGGCCGCCTCCGGGAGAAGAAGATGTTCAAGCGCAAACCCCTACGTGCCATCGCCGCGGCGCTGGCTTTTTTGTTTGCCCTGTCGGGCGCCGTGCTCGTCACGCCGGCGCGCGCGGCCGCGCCGCTCGTGTTCCGACTGCGCACGGCCGACGGCGGCGAGATAACTTCCGAGATGCTGCGCGGCGACGTGGTTGTGCTCGCCTTCGGCGCGTCTTGGCTACCGCTGTCCAAGTCGCAGGTGCAGAAGGTTCAGGAGCTGGCGGACGCCTACGGCCCGCGCAACGTGCGCGTCTATTGGGTGAGCACCGACTCGGTCAAGCCGCAGTCGAAGAACTACGCCTCGGACGAGCAACTGCGCTCCTTCGCCAGCAAGAACGGCCTGAAGATAGCCGTGCTGCGCGACCCCGACGGCGCGCTCTTCAAGCAGACTGGCGCCGACCAGCTTCCGTCAATCGTCATACTCGACCGCGAGGGCGAAGTCTCCGGCGCGCCCATCGGCGGCCTCGACCCCGATCCGCAGCGCAAGCTCACGCAGGCGCTCTCGCCGCGCCTCGACAAGCTACTCGCCGGCCAGTAATGAAAAGTTAAGGCGAAGAGGGAGGACGAAAGCCACGGTGGCTTTCGTCCTCCCTCTTTTTTGTCTTTCCAATTACCGCATCCCGCGGGCAAGCTCATAGACGAGCCGGACGGGCAGGCCGACGACGTTCCAGTAGTCTCCCTCTATCGCCTCGATGAATAGCGCGGCGCGGCCCTGCACGGCGTAGGCGCCGGCCTTGTCGAGCACGTCGCCCGTGCGGGCGTGCCAGTCAATCTCCTCCTCCGACACCTCTGCGAAGCGCACGCGTGTCCGCTCCACACCGACGGCCGCGCGCCCCGACTCGGCGCGCACGAGAGCAACGCCCGTCAGGACTTCGTGCCAGCGCCCGGCGAGCGCCCGCAGCATCCTTCGCGCGTCGTCTTCGTCTTCCGGCTTCCCCAAAATTTCGCCGTCCACCACCACGGTCGTGTCGGCGCCGAGCACGAGGCCGAAGAGGCGCGAAGAGGCGGCGGCCTCGGCCTTCTCGCGCGCGAGGCGGCGGACGTACTCCTCGGGCGGCTCGCCTTCTCTTAAGGACTCGTCAACGCCGGCCGGGCTCGTCTCGAAAGGCCAGCCGACCGCGCGCAGAATCTCGGCCCGCCTC
>DASPKR010000052.1:0-2025 GCA_035627975.1 Pyrinomonadaceae bacterium
GGCCCCGGCGCTCGTCCGCATACACTCGCAGTGCCTGACGGGCGACGTCTTCGGCTCGACGAAGTGCGACTGCGGCCGCCAGCTGCGCCGGGCCATGGAGCTCATAGAGCGGGAGGGGCGCGGCGCGGTCGTCTACCAGATGCAGGAGGGGCGCGGCATAGGCATCATCAACAAGATCCGCGCCTACGCCCTCCAGGACGAGGGCGCCGACACCGTGGAGGCCAACGAGTGACTCGGGCTCGGCGTTGACCTGCGCGAGTACCGCCAGTGCGCCGAAGTGCTCTCCGACATGGGGCTGTGCGAGGTGAGGCTGATGTCGAACAACCCGCTGAAGCTGCGCGCGATGGAGGAGGCGGGCCTGAGGGTCGTCGAGCGCGTGGCTCTCGAGGTCGAGCCCTCGGACGCCGCCGTCCACTACCTGCGGACGAAGAAGCAGAAGTTGGGCCACCTGCTCGAACAGATAAAGTAACTTCTCACCCCGTACATTTTCTTGCACGACTGGGGCGCCCGCCGCCACGGCCCTTTAGGCCCCGGAACGGCGGGCGCTTTCGCGCGGCGCGGCGCCGCCCGCCCCCAGCGACCGTCCAAAATCTTAGACCGCCAGTCCATATTTTCGGATATAATCCGCGACCGTTCCAGCAGCCTTCCGCGCCGAAACCCTTGAAAGCCGTTACCCTTAACCTCGCGGGGGAAAGTCGCGCCGGGCGTGGAACGACAGTTGCCGAACTCTTTTGCATACATCATCAGGCCCGCCGAGGCGCTTTTAGTGCGGTTCTAAATTTTCGCCCGGCCCGAAGGCTCGAAGGCTTCATCCGTCAGGTCACAGCTCAGTTTGCCTGCCCGCGCGACGCGCCGCCCCCGAGGCGCCTGCGCCGCTCGGCTGAACCACCTAACCTAAGGAGACGGACAATGTCTAAAGCCAGAGTTCTAAGGAGGGGCGCGGCCCTCGCGGCCTGCGCCCTGCTTCTCGCTCTGTGCGCCCCCTCGGGCGCATCCGCGCAGACGGGCCGCTCAACAGTGCGCGGCACGGTCAGAGACCCGCAGGGCAACGTCGTGGCGGGCGCCACCGTCACGCTCTCCGACGCCGAAAGGAACGTCTCGCGCACGCAGACGACGAACGAGGAGGGCAGCTACACTTTCCCGGCCGTCCCTCCCGGCACGTACCGCGTCGAGGTCGAGGCAGCCGGCTTCAAGAAGGCTGCGGTCTCCGACGTGCAGGCCCTAGTTGACACGCCTGTTGACATAAACGTTGAGTTGCAGCCCGGCCTCGCCACGGAAACCGTCACCGTGACGGCCAGCACTGAGGCCCCCTTGAACACGACGGACGCCACGCTCGGCTCGGCCTTCGAGAGCCGCCGCATCGAGGAGCTGCCCTTAAACGCGCGCAACGTCGTCGGGCTGCTCTCGCTTCAGGCCGGCGTCACCCGCGGCGGCTACGTCAACGGCGGCCGCGCAGACCAGGCCAACGTGACTCTGGACGGAGTTGACAATAACGAGCAGCAGCGCGGCCTCGACGTAGTCACCGACGAGGCTTTCGCCTCGGTGCTGCGCTCGACGCCGGACTCGCTACAGGAGTTCCGCGTCATCACCACCAACCCGAACGCCGAGCAGGGCCGCTCCTCCGGCGCGCAGGTCTCGCTCGTCACCAAGTCCGGGACGAACGAGTGGCATGGGAGTCTCTACGAGTTTCACCGCAACACCGTCACCACGGCCAACGACTTCTTCAACAACGCCGCCGGCAGCTACGGCCCCAACGACTTCGCCGTCCTGACCGGGGCGGCCCGCGCCGGCGACCCGCGCGCCCCGCGCCCGCAGCTCATCCGCAACGTCTTCGGCGGCTCAATCGGCGGCCCCCTCAAGAAGGACAGGGCCTTCTTCTTCTTCAACTACGAGGGCTTCCGGGAGGCCAGCGAGACTCCGGTCGTGCGCGAGGTGCCGCTCCCGACTCTGGGCCAGGGCATCGTCCGCTACCGGACGGCCAGCGGCTTTAGCGACCCCGGCTGCCCGGCCGGCACGCCCTCCGGC
>DASPKR010000053.1:0-11250 GCA_035627975.1 Pyrinomonadaceae bacterium
ACCGCGCCTTCCTGCTTTTGGCCTTCTCCTACCCCTTCGTCGCCTTCGTCGCGCGCGACGCGGAGGCGATGGAGCGCGTCCCGCCGATTTTGCGCGGCTGGGTCGGCGCGCTCGAAACGGTGCTACTAATCGCCACGGTCGCGGCCGCGGCTTTATGGCTCGGGCGGCAGGCTCAGCGCTGGCTCAGGCGTCGGCCGTTGAACCTGCCGAAGTACCTTCTGCTCGCCGCGGCCGTGCCGATGCACTGGGCCGTGCTCCTGACGCCGATGCCGCACAAGCCCATAGCCATCGTCGCGATGCTCACGGTCTATCACAACTTCCAGTACCACCGCCTCGTCTGGTTTCACAACCGCAAGTACACGCGCGACGGCTCGTGCCGTGAGCGCTTCGGCGCGGCAGAGTTCATAAGCAGGCGGCTTGTGCACTACGTCGCGCTCGGCGTGCTCTTCGGCGTCTGGTATCAGGTGCCGCGCCAGTACGTGAACCACGCCGCCGACCCAGAGGCTTTCATGACGCAGATGGCCTCGGGCTTCCTCTGGGGCTACGCCTTCGTGCACTACTACCTCGATTCGAAAATCTGGCGCGTGCGCCGCGACCCTTCCGTCGGTAAGGCTTTGAGCCTCGGATGAGCCGCCTGAATGAAGAGAGGGCCGCGGGGAGTCTGCCTCCGCGGCCCTCTCGCCTTTCCGTGTTGACGAAGGAAGCGCCTACTTCCTGTTCTCCTTGTTCGTGTCGGCCACGGACTTGAGCGCCTGGAACGTCGGCGGCCAGAGGCCGACGAAGATGGCCGCCGACTTCTTGCCGGCGAAGAAGAGCGCGAGCGAGCCGCCGATGGAGGCGAGCGTCAGTATGTGGAACAGGCTGACGCCCGTCGCCGTCTTGGTGGACTCGTCAACCGTGCGGAGCGTGGACTCGACCACGTCCTTGCCGCCGCCGGCCGTCAAAGAAGTGCCTGTGTTGCCGGTTGAGGTGCTGCCCTGCGTCATTTGCGAAGCTGCTGTTGCCATTGGCTAATTCTCCCTTTGTTCATTATTGATTTAAGTCCAGCTCAACGCCGGAGTCCGCGCGCCCCTTGAGCACGGCGACGCCGAACAGGACGGCCAGCGACAGGCCCGCGATGAGCCAGCCCCGCCCGTGCCGCGTTTGATTTCGGGTCGTTTTTTCAGACATGCACCGTTAGGATTGCTACCCGCGTGCCACACCCTCGCACCACTCGCTCGTGACCCGGTGGCGGTAGTCGAAGAGGCGGCGCAGGCGCGGCAGCACGAGTAGCCGCGCGGCGGCGCGGCCGAGCCGCCCAAGCGGCGGCTCGAAATCAATCTCGTCCCGGAGCACTGCACCGTTTTCGTGCGGGCGTATGATGTGGCGGTGGCGCCAGCGCCTGAACGGGCCGGCGAGCTGTACGTCCTCGAACATTCGCGGCGGGTCGTAGGCCGTATGCTCGGCGACGAAGCGCACGGGCCAGAGGCCCAGAGCGCGCGTCTCGACCACGGTGCGCTCGCCCGCGCGGAGGCTCGCGGCGTGCTCGACGACGCGCGTCTTCTCCCACGGCGGCGTCAGCCGCTCCAGCACGCCCGGCAGTTCGTGGAAGGCGAAGACGCGCTCAGGCGGCGCGTGTATCACACTCTCTTTGACGAAGAGCATAAGGTGAACCTGTTCACGCCTTGACTTCGCGCACGGCGCGCGAGCATCCTTAAAAACACTGAGCCGCGCGGAGGTGAGAGACGGACATGACCACGACCCACACGCAGACGCTCGCCGCGGCTGACGCCGACGCCGTAACGCCGCCCGGCTCGCTCGCCTCCCTGGTCGGGAGGCTCGCGGCGCTCGACCGCGCCCCGAGTCTCCCCGAGGTGAACGAGTGGATGCGCGCGGCAGGGCCTTCGGCCGAGGAGCTTCGCCCGCACGTCTCCTTCAAGGAGGGGACTTACGCGCGCCACCGCGTCTTCATGAATGATTACGCCGAGCTGCTCGTCCTCTGCTGGCGGCCGGGCCAACGCACGCCCATACACGACCACAACGGCTCGTTCGGCGCCGTGCGCGTGCTCTCCGGCGTGATGTGGGAGACGCTCTTCGAGATGGACGGCGGGCGCGGCCTCGCCTACAAGAGCGCGCGCCAGTGGGAGCCGGGGCAGATAACCGGCGCCGACATCCCCGACATACATCAGCTCGGCAACCCCGACGTGAGCGGCCAGGACTTGATAACGCTACACCTCTACGCCCCGCCCCTCACCAGCCTGAACGTCTATACGGTCGGCCGCAGAGACTCCTACAGCACCCTCTGGCTCAACTCCTGGAACCCTACGATATAAAAGCAGATTTTGGATATTAGATATTAGACGCTGGTAAGAGCCACGCCTTTACCAGCATCTGGCATCTGACATCTACCTTTTAGTCTTCGTCGTGCTCTTCGCCGTTGTAGTGCAGGCGGACGGGCTCCTCGTCAACGACGGTTTCTAGGTGGACGGGGCGGCCCCAGAGCGCGTAGATGTGCTCGAGAACCTTGCGGGCGTAGCCCGAGTCCAGTTCGGAGCCCTCGTACTGGTGCTTGAGGTAGAGCTCGCGGTTGCCGTTGTAGTCGCCGTCGGCGATGACGATGTAGGGGAAGCCGAAGTTCGTCATGTTGGCGACGAGCTGGTCGCGCACGCGCTCCCAGCGCTTTTCCGTCACCGTCCACTCCTCGTCGTCCACCAGCTCATAGACGAACAGGTCTAGCTCCTCGCAAAGCTCCTCGGTCAGGTAGTTCCGAAGGAACGACACGTCGTTCTCCAGCTCCCTCACCTCGAAAATCTTCGCGCGCCCCTCGCCGCCCGCGCGCCCGAACCGCTCGCGCTCCCCGGCCGAGGGGTCGTCCCAGCGCCGCTCGATGTCCTCGAAAATTTTGTAGCCCAGGTAGTAGGGGTTGAGCTGCCCCTTGTGCGGCGAGACCACGCCCGAGTGCAGCTCCGCGAACTCCAGAAGCTCTACGTCCGGCAACTCCAGCTCCCGCATGATGCGCGCGTGCCAATACGAGGCCCATCCCTCGTTCATCACCTTCGTCTGCATCTGCGGGACGAAGTACTCCATCTCCTCGTGAACCATAGCCATCACGTCGCGCTGCCAGTCCTCGAGCGAGGGCGAGTTGCGCATGATGTAATAGACGAGGTCTTTCTCGGGGAGGCGGTCGCCGCGCGCGAGCTGGCTTTGCGCCTCGTCGGCGGGCGCGCCGTGGTCGGGCTTCTTGCCTATGTCCCAGAGGTCGTCGTAGCGGCCGGCGGGCTTCGGGCTGTGCGCGCGCTCGCGCTCCCGTTCGGGGCCGGCCGGCACCTCGCGGCGTATGAAGAAGTTGGGGTCTATGTGCTCTTCGATGGAGAGCACGGCGTCGAGGAACTGCTCGACGCGCTTGCGGCCGTGCCTGAACTCGTACTCGGCCATGCGGCCCGCGTGCGTGGAGACGGTCTCGACCATGCGGCGGTTCGTCTTCGAGAAGTAGGCGTTGTTCTTGAAGAAGTCCACGTGGCCGAGCACGTGCGCCATCACCAGCTTGTTCTGAACGGGGCTGTTCGTCTCGAGCAGGAAGCCGTAAGAAGGGTTCGTGTTGATGACGACCTCGTAAATCTTCGACAGGCCGAAGTCGTACATCGTCTTCATGCGGTGGTAGGCCTTGCCGAAAGTCCAGTGCGAGTAACGGCCCGGCAAGGCGTATGAGCCTATCTCGTACATAACGGTCGCCGGCACTATCTCGAAGCGCACGGGGTAGGGGTCGAGGCCGAAGCCGCGCGCCACGTCCCAAATCTGCTCCAGGGCCTTCTCGAGGTCTTTGATCTCGCGGTCTTCCATACCCCCATTGTCTGTCCTGAGTGGCCGGCGCCGCAAGAACTTTCCCGCCGGCCGCGGCCGGAAGCGCACCCAGGAAATCACCCCCGCACCGGCCGTGCATTCAATTTTTTGGACATAGGTACATTTTTTTGTTAACATCCAGCCCGTCCCCGACTCATCTCTGCGCAGTCATAAAGCAAAAAACCGACCGTCGTACGCCTTAAGTCAAGCGTTTTCGCACGATTTTCAACCCGGCCTCGCATTTAGAACAGAAGTCCCGTCTGCACGCAAAGCCCGTCACCCCGCTTTACGTCTGGGAGCAGGGACTTCAGCCCGTGTGTTCCGCCGCACGAACTTACCCCGGATGCGGGCCAGCCCCGTGCCCACTTTCCCAGCAACTAGGAGCGATGGAGATGAAACATAAACTCTCGGCAATAGCTTCAGCCTTCGCCGTCCTGCTGTGCCTGTCCGCCTCAGCCTTCGGGCAGGAAACGACGGGCGTCATAGAGGTGACGACCAAAGACCCGCAGGGGGGCGCCGTCACCGGCGTCACGATAACGATCCAGAGCCGCAGCCGCGTGGACGCCGCGAATCCCACGGCCACGGGCGCGGGCGCCTTCACGCGGACGGTGACGACGGACGAGAACGGCTTCGCGCGCGTCCTGCAAATCCCGCCCGGCTTCTACACGGTCGCCACCACGGCCGTCTCCGGTTTCGGGGCGACCACTGTGACAGACGTGGAGGTCACGCTCGGGAGAACCACCCCGGTCAACATCACGCTCCGGGCCGGCGACGTTAGGGAGACCGTGACGGTGACGGCGTCCGACGTCGTCTCGATTGACCCTACGAGCAACAGGATTCAGACCAACATCACGGCGCAGGCCGCCGAGCTGCTGCCGAAGGGCACTAACTTCACGAGCCTTTTGCAAGTCGCCCCGGCCGTTCGCAACGAGCCCTTAAGCGGCGGCTTCCAGGTTGACGGGGCCTCCGGCTCCGAGAACACCTTCATCATTGACGGCCAGGAGGTGACCAACTTCCGGACGGGGACGCTCAACGGCAACAACAACATCCCGTTCCAGTTCGTGCAGGAGGTGCAGGTCAAGTCTTCCGGGTTCGAGGCCGAGTTCGGCGGCGCGACCGGCGGCGTCATCAACGTCGTCACCAAGGGCGGCAGCAACGAGTGGCACGGCGAGTTCGGCACATCCTTCCAGCCCGCGGGCCTTCAGGCCGGCCCGCGCCGTATCCTGACCAACGCCTTCGGCGACGCCAGGTACTTCCAGCCGCCCAAGGACGAGGGTACGAACCACTTCCCGACCTTCAACCTGAGCGGCCCCATCATCGAAGACCGCGCGTGGTTCTTCGCCAGCTACTCGCCGCAGATACGTAACACGCGCCGCACCATCAACTTCATCGACACCGACGACGAGAGCATCGTCGGCACCGAGACCTACAACCTGCGGCAGACCAACCATTACGCGTTCATGCGCCTTGACAGCAACATATTCAACAACCTGCGCTTTAACGGCACGTGGACGTGGAACCCGATTGCGGTGGAAGGCGAGCTGCCCGCACTCTCCGACGCCCTCTCAGGCTCGCCCGTTGACCCCGCCGACCTGAGGGATCATGGCGGGCGCCAGAACTCGCAGAACGTCACGGGGCAGCTCACGTGGACGCCGAACAGCAAGTTCGTCCTGACGGCGCGCGGCGGCTACAGCTTCCTCAACGAGGCCATCGGCTCCTACGGCGTGGAGAACATCGTCGGGCAGGCCCGCATCTTCATCAGCGGCCTGAGCGTCACGAGCGCCATCCCCGCCGAGGCGGGCGGGCAGCGCGGCTCGTTCAACCGCCTGTTCTCCGAGCAGCTCCTCTTCGACGCCTCGCGCCGACGCACCTTCGACGCCGACGCCAGCTACTACGTGAGCGGCTTCGGCGGCCGCCACCTCATAAAGGGCGGCTACCAGCTCAACGCCCTCGCCAACGACGTGTTCAACACCTTCATTGACCAGGTCTCGCTCCGCTACGGGCGCGACATCAACTTCACCTCCGGCGTCCCGGCCTCGATCCTGCCGCCGACGCCCGGCGCCATCGGCTCCGGTCTCCTCCAGCGGTTCAGCGAAAAGGGGAGCGCGAGCAGCAGGAACCAGGCGATCTACATTCAGGACAACTGGCAGCCGACGAGTCGGCTGTCGCTCAACTTCGGCGTCCGCGCCGAGCGCGAGAACGCGCCGAGCTTCATACCGGGCCAGGCCAGCATCACGTTCGGCTTCGGCGACAAGATCGCCCCGCGCCTCGGCTTCGCCTATGACCTGACGGGCGACGGCCGGACGAAGCTCTTCGCCAGCTACGGGCGGTTCTTCGACCGCTTCAAGTACGAGCTGCCGCGCGGCTCCTTCGGCGGCAACTTCTTCCGCGTTGACTACTTCGAGATATTCCCCGGCGCCGGGGCGTTCACTAACTTCACCCCGGCGTCCATTCTCGGCAGCAACCCCGACATCCCCGGCGGGCGCTGCCCCATCACGAGCGGCTTGGGCCGCACGCGCTGCCAGCTCGACTTCCGCGTCGCCTCCAACTCCGGCCTCCCGCTCCTCGAGGCCGGCGGCATTGACCCCGACATCAAGCCCTTCCGCCAGACCGAGTTCACCGTCGGCATGGAGCGCGACCTCGGCAGCGGCTTCCTCTTCAGCAGCCGCTTTACGCACAAGCAGGTTGACCGCGCCGTCGAGGACATCGGCTTCCACAACGAGGCGGGCAGCGAAATCTACATCATCGGCAACCCCGGCGAGGGACTGGCCCGCGAGATTTACGAGGGCTTCGGCTTCGACTCGCCCAAGGCGGTGCGCGACTACGACGCGCTCGAGCTTCGGCTGGATAAGCACTCCTCGAAGCGCTACTACTTCAACGCGAGCTACACCTTCAGCCGCCTGTACGGCAACTACTCCGGCCTCGCCAGCTCGGACGAGGACGGGCGCACCAGCCCGAACGTCAACCGCTACTTCGACCAGCCGTTCAGCGCCTTCACGGCCAACGCCGAGCTCGACAACGGGCGGCTGCCGACCGACCGACCGCACGTCTTCAAGTTCTACGGCGCCTACACGCTCGACTGGAACGACCAGTTCGGCGCGCTGCGCGGCAACAGCACAGAGTTCTCGGCCTTCACCACGGCGCAGAGCGGCACGCCGCTCACCACGCGCTTCACCTTCCAGAGCTACGACAGCATCATCCTGGACAGGCGCGGCGACCTCGGGCGCACCGAGGCGTTCACGCAGACCGACTTCGCCATCCGCCACAAGGTTCGCTTCGGCGAGAGCGAGCGCTTCATGTTTGTCTTCGACCTCGACATCCTGAACCTCTTCAACGAGGACAACGTGCTCGGGGTCTTCGACAACATCAGCGGCTTCAACTTCTCTGGCGAGGAGATCGGCCTGTCGTCCGACTCCATTCAGGCCGGCGGTGACTTCCAGCGGATACCGACGCTCGACCGCATCCGCGCGATCATCAACGACCCGGACGAGGGCGGCGGCCCCGACGAGCGCTACGGCCTCGCCAACTCCTTCCAGGCGGGCCGCAGCGTCCGCCTCGGGTTCCGGTTCATTTTCTAAGGCGGCGGCGGCTTCTCGCCCGCCTAAACCCGAAAGCCCATCCGTCCCGGACGGATGGGCTTTCTTTTACCCCGCGTTTGAAGGCGCCGGTTTTACCTCGGCGCCGGGCCTCTAGCGCGCGGCCGCCTTCTCCCTCAACTGCATTATCAGCAACCTGATCTTGTCGGCGTCGCGCGCGTCCCGCTGGTGCTTCAGGAAAAGCTCCAGCTCGTCGGCGGCCTCTCCGTAGCGCTTCTGCTCGCTGTAAACCTCGGCCAGCCGCATGTGCACCTCCGGCACTTTGCCGTTCGAGAGCTTTTTGGCGCGCGCGAGCGCCGCTTCGGCCTGCGGGAGCTTCCCGGCTTTTTTTAGCGCGACGCCCAGCCACATGTGGCCGTTCACGGACTTGTCGTAGAGCCTGACGGCACGCTGAAAATTCTCGACGGCCTCGCCGGTCATCCCCAGGTTGTACTGCGCGAAGCCGAGCCCGAACGCGCTCGAATAGCTGCCGGGGTTCACGGCCACGGCCCTCGTGAGGAGGACGCGCGCCGCCTCGAAGTAGGCCGGGTTGGAGTTGCCGCGCACTGCGTACTCCGTCCCCAGGCGGTCGAGGGCGGCGAAGTAGTCGGGGAAGGCGTCGAGCGCGCCCTTCAGGCTCTCGAAGCCCTCTCTATCCTTTTTCGCGCGCAGCTCGGCGACGCCCCGCTCGTAGAGCCTGCGGGCCGCCTCCGGCACCTCCTGGGCGAAGACCGTGCCGGGGGCTGCGAAGGGGCCCGCGCTCAACTCCGGCCTCAGCCGCAGGTAGAAATCCTTCTGCTGGATTTCGCTCCCGGTGCCGCCCCCCCGCGCCGAGACGTTCGAGATGATGACTTCCTGCGCCTGCTCGGCGTAGTCAGTCCCGTAGGGCAGCACCCTCACACGGAAGCGCCCCTCGGGGAGGGACGCGAACTCGTAGCGGCCCGACGAGTTCGTCCTGGTGCGGTTGACGGTCACGCCGAGGTCGTCGAGCAGCTCGACGAACACGTCCGAGAGCGGGAGCCGCGACTCGCCGAAGACGTGGCCCATGATGACGTTGCGGCGGGACTGCTGGGCGGCGCCGGCGAGGGGCGCGGCGGCGGCGAAGACGAGAGCAAGGCCGAGCGCGAGACGAACGCCTCTTATCATGAGCACCTCCGGCGCGGGGGGAGTTTCGCGCGAAGTTTTCTGCGGCGACCTCTCAGACTTCGACCCCGCGGCTGCCGAAGAACTGTTTGAGGGCGGGGTAAACGTCTTCCTTGTCGTCAATGCGGACGCCGATGAAGCGCCCCTTCTGCTTGAGGCGGTCGTTGAAGATGGAGAGCAGCGCGCCCGAAGAGCGCCGGTAGCCTCCGCCCCCCTCCTCGCCGATCTCGCCGTAGCCGAAGAGGTTGCAGGTCTTGATGAGCTCGTCGGCGAGCCGGACGGCCTCCTCGTTGTCCGAGTAGTAGTTGTCGCCGTCGGAGAAGTGGAAGGGGTATATGTTCCAGTCGCGCGGCGGGTAGCGCTGCGCGATAACGTCCAGGGCGAGCTGGTAGGCGGAGGAGACGACGGTGCCGCCCGACTCGCCCTGCGTGAAGAACTGCTCCTCCGTCACCTCCCTCGCCTCCGTGTGGTGAGAGATGAAGACGATCTCCACGTTGTCGTACTTGGTGCGCAGGAATCGAACCATCCAGAAGAAGAAGGAGCGCGCGATGTACTTCTTGAACTCGCCCATCGAGCCGGAGACGTCCATGAGCGCCAGCACGACCGCGTTCGACTCGTAGCGATTCTCCTCCTCCCAGCTCTTGAAGCGCATGTCCTCCTTGCGGACGCCGCCGAAGCGCGGCTCGCGCGCCTCGCGCGCGTTGCGCTTGATGTTCTCCATTATCATCCGCCGCTTGTCCAGGTTCGAGAAGACGCCGGTGCGGCGGATCTCGTTGAAGCGCGTCGTCTTCGACGGCACGGCCCTCTTGGCCTTCTCCTCGAGGAAGGGGAGCTGCAAGTCCTCGAAGATGAGGGCGGCGAGCTCGTCAATATCAACTTCGGCGTCGTAGTACTCGGCGCCCGCGCCCTGGCCGGCGGGCCCCTGCCCGCGGCCCGCGCCCTGGCCGGGCTGCCCCTCGCGCGCGATCACGTCGCCGACGCGCGTGCGGCCGTCGCCCGTGCCGACGTGCTTGCGCTTCCGGTGGTCGAAGCGGAACTTGTACTCGTCGAGCGAGCGGATGGGGACTTTGACCGTGCGGCGCCCGTCGGAGAGGATGATGGCCTCGTTCGAGACTATCGAGCCGAGGTTCTTCCTGATGGCCTCCTTGACGCGCTCCTTGTGGCGCTCCTGGTCAATGATGCCCTTGCGCTGCAGAGACCAGTCGTTGCGCTGGATCGTCCCTGAGATTTGCGAGTCGTTCGTCATCGTAATCTCTCGCCGCAGCCTCCAAGCGGAACGCCCGCGCTTCACACCGAAGCGCGGGCGATTCACTGACCGACTTCACCTGCCCGCGCCGATTAGCGGGAGAGGAGCGTGCCGACGTAGGTCAGCAGCTCGTTGGCGCAGACGGGGCAGTAGCCGTGCTCCTTAACGAGCCGGTCAACGACCTCGTTGATGCGCCGCAGCTGGTCGGGATCGGGCGTCTTGGCCGAGGTCGTTATCTTCACCACGTCCTTGAGGTCGGCGAAAATCTTCTTCTCGATGGCCTCCTTCAGGCGCTCGTGCGAGGTGTGCTCGAACTGCTTGCCCTTGCGCGCGTAGGAAGAAATCCTGATGAGAATCTCCTGGCGGAAGGTGTTCTTGGCGTTCTCGCTGACGCCTATCTGCTCCTCGATGGAGCGCATCAGGGGCTCGTCGGGCTCCATCTCCTCCTCGGTGATGGGGTCTTTCATCTTCTCCTTGTTGCAGTATGCCTCGACGTTGTCGAGGTAGTTGTTGCACATCGTGCGCGCCATCTCCTCGAACGAATAGACGAAGGCGCGCTGCACCTCGGTCTTCGCCATCTCGTCGTACTCCTTGCGGGCCGCCGAGATGAGGTTCAGGTAGCGCTCGCGCTGGTCGGGCGTAATCCCCGTGTGCTGCTCGAAGCCGTCCTTGATGGCGCGCAGGGCGTCTATGGGGTTGATGCAGGTGACGCCGTCCCGGACGAGCGCCGTGGAGAGGCGGTTGATGATGTAGCGGGGCGAGATGCCGTCCATGCCCTCGCGGACGGCCTCGTCCTTGAGCTCGCGCACGTCCTTCGACTTGTAGCCCTCGACGTCCTCGCCGTCGTAGAGCTTCATCTTCTTGACGATGTCAACGTTGGCGCGCTTCGGCTCTTCGAGGCGCGTCATGACGGCGAACATGGCGGCGACTTTGAGCGCGTTCGGCGCGATGTGGACGTTGCGGAGCACGTCCGACTGCTTGAGTAGCTTGTCGTAGATTCGCTCCTCCTGCGAGACGCGCAGGTTGTAGGGGACGCGCACAAGGATGATGCGGTCCTGGAGCGCCTCGGACTTGCGGTTGCCGGCGAACGCGACGTACTCGTTCTCGTTCGTGTGCGAGAGGATGACCTCGTCGGCGTAGATCATGGCGAAGCGGCCCGTCTTGATCGACTGCTCCTGCGACAGCGTGAGAAGGTTGTACAAAAACTTCTCGTCGCACTTGAGCATCTCGATGAACTCCATGACGCCGCGGTTGGCGATGTTCAGCTCGCCGTCAAAACGGTAAGCGCGCGGGTCTGATTCGACGCCGACCTCGCCGATGGTCGAAAGGTCGATCGAGCCGGTCAGCTCGGTCACGTCCTGCGACTTGGGGTCGGACGGGCTGAAGGTGCCGATGCCGACGCGCTGCTTCTCGGAGAAGAGGACGCGGTGGACGCGCACGTCCTCGTGGCGGCCGCCGTAGGTGTGC
>DASPKR010000054.1:0-18578 GCA_035627975.1 Pyrinomonadaceae bacterium
CGCAAGCGCCGGCTGACGCTCGCGGGCGAGTCGAAGCCGCTCGTCATCACGCACAAGCCGAGCGCCGTCTATACGCGCGAGGCCCGGCGCGCCGGCCACTCGGGGACTGTGCGCCTTAACGTCAAGTTCGGCCCCGACGGCAAAGTCATGACCGTCGAGCCGTTGCGCGAGCAGCCCTACGGCCTGACCATGTCGGCCGTGAAGGCCGCCTTCGACATAGAGTTCACGCCCGCCGTGGAGGGGGGCAAGCCTGTTCCCGCGACGCGCGTCATCGAGTACGACTTCCCGAGCG
Source organism: Pyrinomonadaceae bacterium (assembly GCA_035627975.1). Classification (GTDB taxonomy): domain Bacteria; phylum Acidobacteriota; class Blastocatellia; order Pyrinomonadales; family Pyrinomonadaceae; genus QHXN01. The sequence continues at coordinate 293 of DASPKR010000054.1, forward strand.
AGCAGACCGTTGACGAGGCCTCCGGCGTGGTGGATTACACCGCGCCGTCGGCCCGACGTTAGTTCCCAATTTTGATGGACGAGCAGACAGCCCGGCGCGAGATAGTCCGCGTCGGCAGGCTCATGTACGAGCGCTCCTACGTCGTCTCCTCCGACGGCAACGTAAGCGTGCGCCTCGGCGACGACCGCGTGCTGGCGACGCCCACGCAGGTCAACAAGGGGCGCATGACCGAGGAGATGCTCGCCGTCACGGACCTCGAGGGCAAGGCGCTCAACGACCGCCGCGCTTCGTCCGAGCTCGCGATGCACCTGCTCATCTACCGCGAGCGCCCCGAAGTGCGCGCCGTATGCCACGCGCACCCGCCGCACGGCTCGGCCTTCGCCGTCGCGGGCCTCGCGATTGACCAGCCTATACTCTCCGAGGTCATACTGACGCTCGGCTGCGTCCCGCTGGCCGAGTACGGCACGCCCTCGACCGACGAGCTGACCGATGCGATGCGCCCGCTCGTCAAGCACCACAACGCCCTGCTCATGGCGAACCACGGCGCCGTCGCCTACGGCACGGATTTGTGGCAGGCTTTCGACCGCCTCGAAACCTTAGAGCACACGGCGAAGATAGCGATACTCGCCCGCGCCCTGGGCGGCGCGCGCGACCTGCCGCCCGGCTCCGTAGAGAAGCTGATTGACATACGCGAGCGAGCGGGCTACCTGGACGAGCGCGGCCGCTGCCAGGCGTGCGGCTACCTGCACGAGACGCAGGTCGTCTGCCGGACGGGAGACAGGCCGCCCGCGCCGAGGGCTTCGGCCAACGGCTCAGGCAAGATTAGCCTTACGCGCGAGGAGTTGATTGAGCTGCTCAGCCAGGCTGCGCGCACGGGCGCGGCGGGGGATTTTTAAGGGTCTATCGAATCAACGAGAGAAGAGGAGAAGCGAATGCCTCAAGAAGCGTTAGGGATGGTCGAGACCAAAGGGCTCGTGGCGATGATAGAGGCCGCGGACGCGATGGTTAAGGCGGCGAACGTCACGCTCGTCGGCTACGAGAAGATAGGCGCGGGCTTCGTCACGGCCATCGTGCGCGGCGACGTTGCGGCCGTCAAGGCGGCGACCGACGCGGGCGCGGCTGCCGCACGCCGCGTCGGCGAGCTCGTCAGCGTGCACGTCATCCCGCGCCCCCACGGCAGCGTGGACGACGCCCTGCCCGTCGGCTCGGACAGATAAGGAAGTAATGATCATCGCGCGCATCCTCGGCACGGTCGTCGCGACGCAGAAGGACGAGCGCCTGAAGGGCAACAAGCTCCTGCTCGTGCGGCCTTTGAACCTCGACGGCTCGGACGGCTCGGGCTACGTCGTAGCCGTTGACACCGTCGGCGCCGGCTACCACGAGCGCGTGCTCGTCGTCGCGGGCTCGAGCGCACGCCTCGCCGAGGGCATGAAGGACAGGCCCGTTGACGCCGCCATCATCGGCGTCGTGGACACCGTTGATTTCATCAACGACTGACGTATGCAGCTCGCGCGCGTTATCGGTAACGTGGTGGCGACGGTGAAGAACGACTCGCTCGAAGGGCGGAAGCTTCTGGTCGTGCAGTCTCTGAACGCGGGGCTAGAGCCGCAGGGGCAGCCGATGGTTGCGCTCGACGCCATAGGCGCGGGCGTGGGCGAGCTCGTGTTCTGGTGCCGGGGCAAGGAGGCGAGCTTCCCCTTCAGGCGCGAGGACACGCCGACCGACTGCACCGTCGTCGCCATCGTTGACTCGGACGGCCACGTGACCCGCGGGGGGCGGAAGTGATACTCGCGCGCGTGCTCGGCAACGTCGTAGCGACGCAGAAGAACGAGCGCTACGCGGGCGCGCGCGTGATGCTCTGCCAGCCGGTGACGCCCTCGGGCGAGGAGGTGGGCGCGACGCTGCTCGCCCTCGACTCTGTGGACGCGGGCGTGGGCGACGTGGTGATAATCGTGCAGGAGGGCTGGGGCGCCTCGACCGCCGCGACGGGCGAGCAGGGCGCGGCCATTGACTCGGCAATCGTCGGCGTCGTTGACCGCGTTGATCTTCTGGAAGACGAGAAAGCCTGAGTGACTTTCAGCGAATGAGCGGCGAGCAGGACAAAGTGCGTGAGCTGGCCGAGCGCGTGGCGCGTAGGCTTTCGGGCGGCGCGGGACGCCAGGAAGGCTCGGGCGACGCGGCCGAAGGCGGCGGCGGGGAGCTGGCCGACCTGCGCCGGAGCCTTTCGGAGATACAGGCGCGGCTCACGCACATTGAGTCGCACATCACGCACGACGGCCGGCGCGAAGAGACGCCCGAACGGCAAGCCCCTCGTCAACCCGCCGCGGGCTCGACGTGGCTGAGTGGCACTTACGTCCCGGCCGTCTCGCACCCGAGCCAGGAGCAGTTCGGCGGCATTGGCGAGGCCGTCTCCGAGCTGGTTGACTTCTTCGAGAGCGAGAAGACCTGCCAGATGGAGCCCGGCGGCAAGCCCTGCGACCACTGCGGCGTGTGCAGCTCCCGCGGCTTTTAACCTTGATGACAGAAACGCGGGAGGGGCGGTCAGCTACTTGACCGCCCCTCCCGCGTTTTAAAGAGTCGCGCGTCGCCGCCGCCCTATCGCGCGTTAGTCGTCCCCTGCTGGCCGCCCTGGTTGCGACGTAGCGACTCCGCATTTATCTGCGGCGCCTGACGCGCGCCCTCTTCGGCCTTGAAGAGGGGCTCGTCCTTGAAGCCGTACATCTTCGCCGCTATCACCATAGGGAACCTGTTGCGCGCGGTGTTGTAGTCGGTGACCGCCGCGTTGTAGTCCTCGCGCGCGACGTTGATGCGGTTCTCAGTCCCCGCCAGTTCGTGCTGGAAGTTCATGAAAGCCTGGTTCGACTGCAACGTCGGGTAGGCCTCCTGCAGCGAGAGCAGCCGGCCGATGGTGCCGCCGAAGGTGTTAGCCGCGTTTATGATCTCCTGCCTCTGCTCAGGCGACCTGTCGCCGCCCTCGCCCTGCGGCGGCGCGGCCGTCGCGTTCAGCAGTCGCGAGCGCGCCTCGGCTATCTGCCCGAAGACCTCCTGCTCCTGCACGCCCGCGGCCTTCGCCGCCTCGAACAAATTCGGTATCAGGTCGGCCCTGCGTTGCAGCCTGCTCTCCACGTCGGCCCACTTGCCGCGCACGGCCTGCTGTTTCTCGACCAGAGTGTTGTAGCCGCACCCGCTGGTCGTCAGCGTAACGAACGCCACGGCGGCCAGCAGTGCTATCCTTCTTTTATTCATCATCATCCTCCCAAAAACTCAGCCCGTAAAACTTTACCCTCCGACCACTGACTCTAAACCTAAGCGCCGCGCGCGACCTCCACGCGGTCAACCGCGGCGATGACGGCCTCGATCTGCTCCATGTAGGAGGCGAAGAGCGCGTCGGCCTCGCCCTCGCCCAGCTCCGCGCCGTCGCCGCGCGCGCGCAGCTCGAATATGCGCTCGAACGTCGCGCCGTCCAGCCCCAGCAGCCGCGCCGTCGCCGCGACCACGTCCTGCTTGAGCACGGGCGGCTCCGCGCCGTGCAGCATGAGCACCGGCGCGAACAGCGTGGCGAAGCTCGCGAGGCTGTCGCACATCAGATCGCGCAGGCGCCCGGCCGAATCGGACGCGGGTATGTAGAGGCGTCTTAGCTGCAAGAGCTTGCTGCGCAACTCGTACTCGGTCTGATGGCGCAGGTTCACGTCCGAGAAGCTGAAGTCATCGAACGGGTCTCGGCCGTAGAGCACGACGCGCGCCCGCTCCATCTGGTGGAACTCTATGGGGAAAACGTCGGCCGCCTCCCTCAGCTCCGCGAAGGTGAAATAGACCGGCAGCGGGTGCCCGAGCCTCCGCCACTCGCGCGCCGGCGCGTGCGCCATCTTCAAATCCTCAGGAGTGATGCGGTGCAGCGCGATAAGTATGTTGTAGTCCGACTGCAACTGCACGAAGTCGCCCGCGGCCGCAGACCCGTAGAGCACGACCGACGCGAGGTTCTCACCGTGCGTCGCGCGCAGGTCGCCGACGAGGTGGTTGAAAGCCTCTTGCGCAACTCTGTTCGCCATCAGCAACTCCGATACGTTGAGCCACAAACCTCGGGCGCGTGACTGCGGAACGGCGCGCCCTTCATCGTCGTCAAATTTACCAGTCGCCTCCGGCTCCGCCGCCGCCGAAGTCGCCTCCGCCGCCGAAGCCCCCGAAGCCGCCTCCGCCGCCCCAACCCGAGCCGCCTCCCCCGCCGCCGAAGCCGCCCCAGCCGCTAGAGCTTCTGCGACCGCCGCCCCCGAGGCTGCTCAAGACGTTCGCGAGCAGCAGCGCGTTCAGAAGACCCCCGCCTCCGCCCCAGCCGCCGCGCCCGCGCCCTCCGCGACCGCCCCGGCCCCTGCCGGAGAAGACGGAGAGGAGAATTATAAGAACCACTGCGCCTATGCAGCAGCAAGCGCCCGCGTTCAGGCTGCTTCTAGTCGGCGACGTTCCCGTCGTGCGAGTGGGACGGCGCGTCTCGCGGTAGGCGCGGCTCTGGTCAATCCCTTCGACCTGAAAGCCTCGCTTCTCGGCCAGCGTCGCGACGTAAGTCTCCATCGTGTCGCTGATGCCCTGCGAGTAGTTGCCCTCTCTGGCCCGCGGCACGAAGCGCGTGCGCTGAATCTCCCCGAGCAGCCCGTCCGGCAGGTCGCCTTCGAGGTGCCTGCTGACCTGCGTGTAGTACTTACGGTCTTGGGCTGCGACCAGGAAAAGCCCGCCCGCCTTCTCGCCTTCCTTCGAGCCTATGCCCCACCCGCGCGCCACAGACAGCGCATAGTCGAAGATGGGAGTGCCGCCCGTAGTCCCAACGGTGACGACCGCGAACTCGATGTCGGCGCGCTCCTTCAGGTTCGTGAGCATCGTCTCCAGGCGCTGTTTAGTCGCCGGGTCTATTACGTTCGCGTAGTCGTTGACGTAGCCCGTGGGGGAAGGGAGCGGCGACTCCGAGTAAGCGCGGGGACTTTGCGCCCGCGCCGCCGCGGCGGCGAAGGCCAGGAGTAAAAGGATTGCCGGCCACCGGGCGGCGCGGAAAGAACGTTGGCGGTGCGTCGTCGTCACTTTAGTAACAGTTGGGAATTAGTACGAAAAACAGGCCGCAAGGTTTTCATAGCAAGCAGCGCGCCGGCCTTCAACCGCCGATAAGCAGGTGCAGCAGGTAGAAAAGCGCGACACCCACGAAGACTACGAGCGAGACGAGAGGGTTTTTCTCTTCGAGGTGATTGACTTCCGGTATCAGGTCGCTGGCCGCCACGTACAACGTGACGCCGGCCGAGAAGGGGAGCGCATAGACCACGGCCTCGGTCACGCGCGACTGCAAAACGGCTACGCTCAGGACTCCCGCGAGCGTAGCCGCTCCTATTATTAATGTAGCCGCCAAAGCCCTGCGCGCCGTCCGCCCCGACGCCAAGATGATTGAGGCAGCCGTAAACCCCTCGGGAACCTTGTGCAGGAGCACCGCGACGAAGACCAAAAGCCCCGCTTTACGGTCAACCACGAAGGCGGAGGCGACCGACGCCCCGTCGAAAAAGGTGTGAATCGAAAGCCCGCCGATGGCCGTGTAGGCCGCCGAAGGGCGCACGACCGCCTCGGGGTGCGTCTCCTCGCCGAAGTGAAAGTGCGGGGCGATGGTGTGCTCAAAAAAATGGATGAGCAGGTAGCCGCCCAAAAGGAGCGTCATCGCGCCCAGAACGCCGTGAGCCGCCTCCTCGCGCGAGGCCCCCGCGCCTGCCCACAAACCCACAACTTCCGGCAAAATCTCAATAAAAATGGCCGCCAGCATAAAGCCGGCGCCGAGCGCCACTAAGTAGCGCAGCAGGCGTTTGCTGCGCTCGAAGGTGCCGGGGCGTGCCAACATCAGGCCGCCGCAGACGTTCGCGAGCGCCACAAGGCCGCCGAACAAAAGGAGTTCGCCGAAATTCATCCGAAATTCTGTACGCGCCCGACTTGTCCTGAATATTTACGACTTGGCCGGCACTATACAGTAAGCCCGTCCGATTGGCTACGGCCGAGGATGCAGGCGAAGTGCATAACGGGATACACCAAATGGTGCTTAAAATTTTCAATTTGACAGTGTTTTTGCTCTTGACAGGCGCTTAAGGCGGGCGTAGTATTCGCGGCGGGTGGTCAAAAGTGGCGGAAAGTGGGCTGATAAGAGCAGCTTGCCGTCAATGCTTAGAGTTTCACTTTAAGGTTTAAGCAGCCCCTCGCCCCGTCCGGCGCCGCAAAGCCCATGTTAAGAGGAAATTACACGGCGCGGATAGACGAAAAGGGGCGTTTGAAAATCCCGACCACCTTCAGGCGCTACTTAGAAGAAAAGTACGCGACTACAGAGTTCTACGTCACGAGCCTGACCGGGGAGTGCGCGCGAATATACCCGATGCCGGAGTGGGAGTCCATCGAGCAGCGACTGGCTCTTCTCCCCTCGATGGACCCGGCGAGACGTAAGTTCCTTGACAGGGCTAATTACTACGGGCAGCAGGCGACGATGGACGCGCAGGGGCGCGTGCTCATTCACCCGCTGCTGCGCAGGTCGGCCGGCGTCCTCGGCGACGTGGCCGTGCTCGGATATTTGACATATTTGGAAGTCTGGGAGTTGGAGCGTTTCGAGCGGCGTCTTCAGTCCGACCCCTACACGGAGGAGGACGAGGCTTCGATAGCACGACTCGGAATTTGAAGAAGGTGAAGGGTTTAGCGGCATGAGCGGCAAGCCGAAGGCCGGAACTACGAACTCGTCACTTTTCTTCGAGACCACGGGGCGGTGGTGATGGCTGCGACCGGAGGGGGGCCGGGAGCGCCCCATCGCCCCGTGTTGCTAACTGAGGCCGTAAGGCTTCTGGCGCCTGAGCGCGGCGGGCTCTTCGTGGACGCGACGCTGGGCTTGGGCGGCCACAGCGAGGCAATCTTGGAAGCCTCGCCCGAAGCGCGGGTGCTCGGGATTGACCGCGACCGCGAGGCTTTAAGACTCGCGGGGGAGCGGCTGGCGCGTTTCGGTACGCGCTTCCGCCCGGCCTACGGGAATTTCCGCGACATCCGACGGCTCATGTCGGAGGCGGGCGAGGCGGAGGCGAGCGGCGTCCTGGCAGACCTGGGCGTCTCGTCCTTGCAGTTTGACACGCCGGAGCGGGGCTTCAGCTTCCGGCACGACGCCCCGCTCGACATGAGGATGGACACGTCGGGCGGTGAGGAGACGGCGGCTGAACTCCTCCGCCGGCTGCCCGAAGATGAGATCGCCCGCGTCATATACGAGTACGGGGAGGAGCGCAGGTCGCGGCGAATTGCCCGCTGGATAGTTGAAAGGCGCGAGAGGGGCGAGCCCGTCGAGACGACCGCCGAGCTTGCCGAGCTGGTGGCGCGGGCCGTGGGCCACAAGCGCTCGGACAAGATTCACCCGGCCACGCGGACTTTTCAGGCGCTCCGCATAGCCGTCAACGGCGAACTCGAAGGCTTGGGGGAATTTTTGGAGACGGCCGTCGGTCTTTTACAAACGCAGGGGCGCCTCGCCGTCATAAGCTTCCACTCGCTGGAGGATCGTGTCGTCAAGCGGGCTTTCAGGCGGCTCGCCGGCCAGTGTGAATGCGGCCCGCGCGCGCCCGTCTGCTCCTGCGGGGCGCGGCGCGAGGTCGAGATTCTGACGCGCAGGCCCGTCGTCCCCGGCGGGCGGGAGGTGGAAGAGAACCCGCGCGCGCGGAGTGCCAAACTGCGCGCCTGTTTGAAACTGTGAGAACCCCTCAAGAAGGCCGGGCTTTAAGGACGCCTGTCTGAAAGTCGCCCGGCCCCGCTCCCGGTCTTTCGCGAGACCCATCCACCTTACTTCGCCGAACGACGAGGCCCGATATAGATGAGAAGAATGCCCCAGCAGTACCCGAACCCCTACGTCACGCGCGGGCGCGACCCGCGCGCCGCGCGCCGGCAGGCGATACTGCTCGCGAGCTGCCTCGTGCTCGCCGCGGGCTTCGTCTCCGCCGTGCGGCAGCAGATAGTCGCAGTAGAGTACGGCTACAAGACCGAGGAGCTTCGGCGCGAGCGCGAGCGGCTCCTCGACGAGCAGCAGCGGCTGCGGCTCGCGCTCGAAGAGACTACGTCGCCGGCGCACCTGGGCGCGGCGGCGCGCGCTCGCGGGATGCAGTTGCCGCGCGCCGGGCAGCTCGGGGCGCCCGCGCGAATCGAGGGCGGGGAGCACGCGCGCCCCGGCGCCCTCGTAGGCACGGCCGCCGCGGCGGCGGTCGCTGCACGCTAGGCGGGGAGTTTTAGAAGGCCGCCGTCCGTTATGCTTGAACGAAACGGCTCAGTCAGAAACTTACGTCCCGACACTTCACGGCGGCGTGCTCTGGTGGTCGCCGTTTTTCTTTGCGCGTGGATGGTTCTCATCGGCGCGCGCCTCACCTACCTTCAAACGTTCGGCCACGAGTGGCTAAGGGAGCGCGCCGCGAAGCAGCAGTCGGGCTTCGAAGCGGCTAGCGCACCGCGCGGGCTGATACTCGACCGCCGCGGGCGCGAGCTTGCGCGCAGCGTTGACGTTGACTCGTTCTTCGCCGACCCCTCTAAGGTCGAGAGCCCGGACGAGGCGGCGGCAGCGCTCTCGCGCGCGCTCGGCACGGACGAGGGCGCTTTGGCCGCGCGGCTCAGGGAGGCGAAGGAGAGGGGGCAGCCGTTCGTCTGGTTGGCGCGCAGGGTGAGTGATGAACAGTCGAGGGCCGTGCGCGCTCTTGACATCAAGGGCGTCCACTCGATGCAGGAGCCGAAGCGGCGCTACCCGGCCGGGCCGCTCGCGGCGCACGTCGTCGGGTTCGCCGGTGTTGACGGCGGGCTCGCCGGGGTCGAGTGGGCTTACGACTCGACGCTCAAGGGCGAGTCGCAGAAGATCTTCTTCGACGCCGACGCGCGCCGCAGGGCTTTCGAGAGCCGCGGCGAGGGGCCTCGGCCCGGCCGCACGGTCGTGCTCACGATTGACCAGAACGTGCAGTACCTCGTAGAGCAGACTTTGAGCGCGGCCGTAGAGCGCGCTCGCGCGAAGTCCGGCGCGGCGATAGTGCTCGACCCGCGCACGGGAGAGATACTGGCGCTCGCGAACGCGCCGGCCTTCGACCCGAACGACGCCTCGTCGGCCACGCCCGAGTCGCGCCGCAACGACGCGCTGCAAAACATCTACGAGCCCGGCTCGACCTTCAAGGTCGTCGCCTACGCAGGGGCGCTCGAAGACAAAAGGACGCGGCCCGACGAGCCCATTGACTGCCTCGGCGGCGGTATCACGGTCGCCGGCCGGTTCATACGCGACCACACGCCCTACGGCACGCTCACGACCACCGAGGCTCTGGCGAAGTCGTCGAACGTCGCCGCCATCAAGCTCGGCATTAGGCTCGGCAACGAGCGCATGTACGAGTACATGCGCCGCTTCGGCTTCGGCGCGAAGACGGGCGTGGAGCTGCCGGGCGAGACGCAGGGCCTGTTAAGGCAGGTGAAGAACTGGCACGGAAGCTCCATAGGCTCGCTCGCCATCGGGCAGGAGATTGGCGTCACCCCCGTGCAGATGGCCGCGGCCTACGCCGCGATTGCGAACGACGGCGTGCGAGTAGCGCCACACATCGTAAAGGAGATTCGCGACCACGAGGGCAACGTCGTGGAGCTGGCCCGGCCGGCGAGCGAAAGGGTCGTGAGCGCGGAGACGGCGCAGACGCTCCGCCGCATGCTAGAGATGGTGACGCTGAAGGGGACGGCGAAGCGCGCGCAGCTCGAAGGCTACACGGCAGCCGGGAAGACAGGCACGGCGCAGAAGATTGACCCAAAGACGCGCGGCTATTCGAAGACGAAGCACGTCGCCTCGTTCGTCGGCTTCGCGCCCGTAGAGAGGCCGGCCGCCGTCATCATCGTCGTCGTGGACGAGCCGGTCGGCGCCTACCACGGCGGCGACGTGGCCGCGCCCGTCTTCAGGGAGATTGCCGACCAGATACTTCCTTACCTCGAAGTCGGGCCGGACCAGTCGCCGTCGGAAGAGGCTGCGCCCGCGGGCCAACTCGCTGCGTCGCCGCAGCCGCGCGCGACCGCCCCGGCCGTTGAAGAGGGCGCCGCCGTCGTCGCGGTCAGCCTGCCCGAGGTCGTTCTGCGCGGCGGCGACGGCGAGGTGGTCTATGCGGCGGCGGGCGAGAGCGCGCTGCTCATGCCCGACTTGCGCGGCCGCAGCGTCCGCGACGCGGCGCTCGTCTGCGAGCGGCTCGGGCTCGATCTCGAAGCAGTCGGCGAGGGGCGCGCCGTCCGGCAGAGCCCCTCGGCCGGCGAGACGGTCGAAGCGGGACAGACCGTGCGGATAGAGTTCGGCAGGAGCGACTGAGAGGAAGGAGTCAGCAGCCAGCTTTGAAAACCCCTCTGGAAGGCTGACTGTTTGAATAAGCGTTTTAATGCCCCAGACGAAAAAGCTGAGAGCTGATAGCTGACGGCTGACGGCTTTTTCCCCCGGAAGGTGAGATGGCAAATCAGAGGGCTCTGGTCAATTTCTCGCGGGCGGGCGCGGGCGAAACGGGTGAGATGAGGCGGAGAATTTCGGAGTGCCGGGAGCGTTTGCGCCGCAATCGGGCGGCGCGCAGAATACCGGCACGCGCTAACCCAACCGGAGAGAGCTCGGCGGCGGGAGAGACCGAACTAGCCTCCCTGTCGCGGGGGCTCGGCGGGCGGGAGGAGAAGATTTAAGTGGCGGCGGCTCTCTCTGAATCATGCGCGCCGGGCCGGCCCCGTTACATCCCGAAGCGCAGGAGAGAGCCGGCGTGAGAGTCAGACAGGCCGCGGAGTTCATGCGCGCGCCCGGAGGGGCGCGCGGGAAGGTCTTTGACAAAGAAATAAAAGGTTTCTCGATTGACTCGCGCGCGACGCGCGAGGGCGAGCTCTTCTTCGCGCTCTCGCCGGAGGACTACCGCCGTCACTGCTTCACGGCCACGTCCTTCGCCGACGCGCACCGCTTCGTCCCCGAGGCCCTGGCGCAAGGCGCGGTGGCCGCGGTCGTGCGCGCGGAGCGCGCCGGCGCCGACGAAGAGCTTCGCCCCTTGCGCGACAGGCTGCTGCCTGTGGACGACGTGATAGAGGCTTTGCAGCTCGTCGCGCGCGGGGTGATTGACGGGTGGGGCGGCCCGGTCGTCGGCATTACGGGCAGCGCCGGCAAGACTACGACGAAGGACTTAACGGCGCACGTGCTCGGCTCGACGGGCCGAAGGGCCCTGCGCAGCCGCAAGAACTTCAACAACGAGCTTGGCGTCGCCCTCTCCGTCTTGCAGATGGAGTCGGGCGGCGCCCGTCCCGAAGAGTTCGACGTTGCCGTGCTGGAGATGGGGATGTCGGTGCCGGGCGAGATCGCGCGCCACTGCCGGGTCGCCCCGCCCGACGTTGCGGTGCTGACTTTGGTGGCGCCCGTGCATCTTGAGTTCATGGGCTCGGTCGAGGCGATTGCCGAGGGCAAGGCGCAGCTTGTCGAGGGGATGAAGCCGGGCGGCACTGCCGTCTTGAACGCCGACGACGAGCGCGTGCTCGCGATGCGCGCGAAGGCCGCGCACGCCGGCCGCGTAATCACCTACGGCCTGGCCGAGGCGGCCGACGTTCGGGCGGTCGGGGTCGAGACGGCCGGCGTCGGCGCGAGCAGGTTCGTCTTGAAAACGCCGGACGGCGAGGCGGAGGTCCTGCTCCCGATGCACGGCCGCCACAACGTCTCGAACGCACTGGCGGCGGCGGCTGCGGCCGTCAGCTTCGGTGTCAGTGTAGGGCAGATAGCCGAGGCGCTCGCGACCGCGGCGCCTTCCGAGATGCGCGGAGAGGTTCTGCGCTTCAGCGAGGGCTTCACGGTCGTGGACGATTCGTACAACTCGAACCCGCGCTCGCTGCTCTCGATGGCCGAGGCGGTTGCGCAGGGGGGCGAGGGCGTCAAGCGGCGCGTGGTCGTCGCGGGCGAGATGCTGGAGCTGGGCGAAGAGGGGGCGGCGCTCCACCGCGCGGCGGGGCGCGAGATAGCCGGCTTCGGCGTTGACGTGCTCTGGGGGGTGCGCGGGCTCGCGCGCGAGTTGGTCGAGGGCGCGCGCTCGGCCGGCATGAGCTACTCGGCGACGCAGTTTTTCGACTCCTCCGAGGCTGCGGCCGAGGCGCTCGCCGAGTTCGTCCGAGCCGGCGACCTCGTCCTCGTCAAGGGCTCGCGCGGCGTCCACACGGAAAGGGTCGTGGAGGTTTTGAGGGAACGGTACGGACTTAAGAAGGGATGATCTACCACATCTTCTACGAATGGCTCTTCAAGGCCCTCTCGGCGACGAGCGGGGGCGAGAGCTATTTCGTGAAGGCGCTGAACGTCTTCCAGTACGTGACGTTCCGCACGGCCTACGCGGCGATAACGGCGCTGCTCATCTCGCTCGTCTTCGGCGGGCGCGTCATCGAGGCGCTCAGGCGCCTCAAGGTCGGGCAGGAGATTCGCGAGGAGGGGCCGCAGGCGCACCAGGCCAAGCGCGGCACCCCGACCATGGGCGGCGTGCTCATCATAGGCTCCGTGCTCATCTCGACGCTTCTGTGGGCGCGCCTCAACAGCCTCTACGTCTGGATAATCCTTCTGGCGACGACGGCGTTCGCCGTCATCGGCTTCATAGACGACTACCAGAAGGTAGCGAAGAAGCAGAGCCTGGGGCTGACGGGCAGGAAGAAGCTCGCGGGGCAGCTCGCGATCGCACTGGGCGTGTGGGGCGCGCTCTTCTTCTTCACGTACATCGGCTGGGCCGACTACTCGTGGAAGCTGGGGCTGCCGTTCTTCAAGCGCACGGCGCTCGAGAACATCACGAACATCGGCCCCGTCGTCTATCTCCTCTTCATCGCGGTCGTGCTGCTCGGCTTCTCGAACGCGGTGAATTTGACGGACGGGCTCGACGGGCTGGCGATAAGCGTGACCGTCATCGCAATGGCGACCCTGACCGCCTTCACATACGTGAGCGGCGACGCGCGGTGGGCCGACTATCTCGGCCTCGAGCACCAGAAGGACATAGGGGAGCTTACGGTCTTCTGCGGCGCGATGGTCGGGGCGAGCCTCGGGTTCCTTTGGTTCAACGCGCCGCCGGCCGAGGTCTTCATGGGCGACGTGGGCAGCCTCGCCATCGGCGGGGCCGTCGGCACCATCGGCGTACTGACGAAGCAGGAGCTGATACTCGTGCTCATCGGCGGCGTCTATGTGGTGGAGGCGCTCTCGGTGACGCTCCAGGTCTCTTTCTTCAAGATGACGAAGCGGAGCACGGGGACGGGGCGCCGGCTTTTCAAGATGACGCCGCTGCACCACCACTTCGAGATGTCGGGCTGGAAGGAGCCGAAGATAGTCTTCCGGTTTCTGATAATAGCGATACTGTTCGCGCTCCTGAGCCTCTCGACGTTGAAGCTGCGCTGAGCGATTGTCGTGGAACTCGACGGCAAAAAAGTCCTGGTCATAGGAGCCGCCCGCAGCGGCGTGGCGGCGGCGCGCTTCCTCGCCGCCCGCGGCGCGCTCGTCGTCCTGAACGACCGGAAGGAGTTCATAGACTGGCCGAACGAGGCGCTGGCTTTGAAGTCCGAAGGCGTCGTTAAGCTGCTCGCGGGCGAGATGCCTTCGTGGCTGTTGGATCAGGTCGAGCTGGTCGTCCTGAGCCCCGGCGTCCCCTTGAAGAGCATACCCGTCCGCTACGCAGACCGCGCGGGCGCCGAAGTCATCGGCGAGGTCGAGCTGGCGTGGCGCTTCCTGCGCGGCCGCGTCGTAGGCATCACGGGGACGAACGGGAAGACGACGACGACGACGCTCGTCGGCGAGCTACTCAAGGACGCGGGTGTCCCGGCGCAGGTCGGCGGCAACATCGGCACGCCGCTCGTCTCTCTGGTCGAGGCGTCGCGCGAGGACGGCTGGACGGTCGCGGAGCTTTCCAGCTACCAGCTCGAGACCATCAGCGAGTTCCGCCCGACGGTCGCCGTCGTCCTGAACCTGATGCCCGACCACATGGACAGGTACGAGACCTTCGCGGACTACGGCGCGGCCAAGCACCGCATATTCCGCAACCAGACCGAGTCGGACGTGGCGATACTTAACGCCGACGACGCGGTCGTCTCTTCATGGGCGCGGGGGCTGCGGGCGCACGTCGTGCTCTTCAGCACGGAGCGCGAGCTGGAAGAGGGGTTGTTCCTGCGGGGGCGCGAGCTGGTCTCGCGCACGCGCGACGGCGAGCGCGTGATTTTGACGCGCGACGACATGCAGCTAAAGGGCCTGCACAACGTGCAGAACGTTCTGGCCGCGCTCGCGGCGGGCCTCGCGTGTGGCGCCTCGCCCGAATCCATGCGGGAGACGGTGCGGCGCTTCGCGCCCGTCGAGCACAGGCTGGAGCGCGTGGCCGAGGTCGGCGGCGTAACGTTCTACAACGACTCGAAGGCGACGAACGTGGACGCGGCCGTCAAGGCGGTCGAGGCGCTCGCAGAGGAGCCGGGCCGGATAGTTTTGATTCTCGGCGGCCGCGGCAAGAACGCGCCATACGCCCCGCTCGCGCCGTTAGTCGAGCGGAAGGGGCGCGCGCTCGTCCTCATAGGCGAGGACGCAGACCGGATCGAGAGCGAGCTTAAAAGCTTCGCGCCCGTCGAGCGCGCCGCGGACATGGCCGACGCCGTGCGCCGCGCCTTCGCCGCGGCCGAGCCCGGCGACACGGTTCTGCTCGCCCCGGCGTGCGCGAGCTTCGACATGTTCACGAGCTACGAGCACCGCGGGCGTGTGTTCAAGGAGGAGGTCAGAAGCATTCAACAATCAGCGCCCGGCGGCCGGCAGGAGTCGGCCGCGCTGAACGCGAAGGGCTGAAAGCTGACTGCCGATTGCCGGAAAGCTTTTTATGGCTCGGAAGCTACAGGCGGATGAGTGGTTGTTCGCGGGCGTGCTGGCGCTGGCGATGTTCGGCGTCGTGATGGTCTATAGCGCGTCGGCGGTCGTCGCCCTGAGCGAGAACCAGAGCCAGTACTACTACGTCAAGCGGCAGGCCATCTGGACGCTCATCGGGCTCGGCGCGATGTGGCTGGGGATGCGGCTCGACTACAGGAAGCTCAAGGGCGGGGGAGTCGCCTACGGGTTGCTGCTGGTGACGGCGGTGCTGCTGCTGGCCGTCTTCGCGTTCCCGCCGATAAACGGCGCGCGGCGCTGGATACGCTTCGCGGGCTTCTCGATGCAGCCGTCGGAGATGGCGAAGCTCGCGCTCGCCGTCTTCCTCGCGCGCTTCCTCGAGAGGCGCGCGGGCGAGGAGGGGTCGTTCTTTAAGACGTTCCTGCCGTGCTCCGCCGTGACGGGCGCGCTCGCGCTGCTCGTCGTGGCCGAGCCGGATCTGGGGACGGCGATGATGCTCGTCGTCATCTGTTTCGTCATCCTCTTCACGGCGGGGGCGAGGCTCCGGCACCTTGCGCTCGCGGCCGCACCGGCTCTCGTCGCGCTGGCGGGACTGCTGCTGTTCGTGCCGTGGCGGCTAAAGAGGATGGTCACGTTTTTGAACCCGTGGGCCGACCCGCAGGGCGCGGGCTACCAGGTCGTGCAGTCGCTCCTTGCCGTCGGCTCGGGCGGGGTGCACGGGCTTGGCTTCACCGAAGGGCGGCAGAAGATGTTCTTCCTGCCGTTCGCCCACTCGGACTTCATCTTCGCCGTGGTGGGCGAGGAGTTGGGGCTCTTCGGCGCGCTCGGCGTGGTCGCGCTCTTCGCGCTATTCCTGTGGCGGGGATTGCGCGCTGCGGTGCGCGCGCCGGACAGGTTCGGGATGCTGCTGGGCGTGGGGGTCGTGACCGGGATAGTCGCGCAGGCTCTTTTCAACATGAGCGTCGTGCTGTCGCTCGTGCCGACGAAGGGCATACCGCTGCCCTTCGTCTCCTACGGCGGGTCGTCGCTGGTGCCGACGCTTTTCGCGGCCGGCGTCCTGCTCAACATCTCGCAGCACGCGCGCTTCGAGCTGAGGTGACGGGGGTGCGCGTGCTGATAGCCGCGGGTGGGACGGGCGGCCACATCTACCCCGGCATCGCCGTCGCGAAGGAAGTGATGCGGCGCGACCCGCAGTCGGCCGTGCGGTTCGTAGGCACCGCACGCGGTTTAGAGACGCGGCTCGTGCCGCAGGCGGGCTTCGAATTGTCGCTCATTGAATCGGCGGGGCTCGTTAACATGGGGCTGGCGGCGCGCCTGCGCGGGCTGATGATACTGCCGAAGAGTTTCGTCGGCGCGCGGAGGCTCGTAAAAGAGTTCCGCCCTGACGTGGTGGCGGGCGCGGGCGGCTACGTCTCGGGGCCTGTGCTGCTGACGGCGGCGCTGATGAAAGTGCCGACGCTCGTGATGGAGTCGAACGCGGTGCCGGGGTTCACGAACCGCAGGCTCGCGCGCTTCGTTGACGCGGCGGCCGTCTCGTTCGAGGCGGCGCTCCCTTACTTCGGCGGCAAGGGCGTCGTGACCGGCAACCCCGTCCGCCGGGAGTTCTTTGAGGCACCGCCGAAGAAGCGCGACCCCACGCGCTTCTCGCTCTTGGTCTTCGGCGGCTCGCAGGGCGCGCGCGCGGTCAACGAGGCGGTCGTGTCGGCGCTGCCGCATCTCGCGGCCTACGCCGACGTGCTGCGTGTGACACACCAGACGGGCAAGCTCGACTTCGAGCGCGTGCGCGGCGCTTACGAGGCGGCCGGCTGGGCCGAGCGCGCGGACGTGCGCGAGTACATAGACGACATGGTCGCGGCCTTCTCGTCGGCAGACTTGATCGTCTCGCGCGCCGGAGCGACCACGAGCTTCGAGTTGATGGCGGCGGGCAAGGCCGCGCTGATGGTGCCGCTGCCCGGCCAGCTCGAACAGCGGCGCAACGCCGAGGTGATGCAGGAGGCCGGGGCGGCGCGGATGATCTTGCAGGAGGAGCTTTCGGGCGAGCGCCTCGCGCGCGAGATAGGCGCACTCGTGGCAGACCCCGACAGCGTGACGAGGATGGAAGAGGCGGCGCGACGCCTCGCGCGCGGCGACGCCGCGAAGGCGACGGTTGATTTGATTGAAAAGCTGGTAAGCAATCAGCGGTCTGCGGTCGGCTAAAGACGAAAGGCTGATAGCTGAAAAGCTGACTGCTTCAAATTTATGTTCCGGCGCATCCAGCACGTCCATTTCGTAGGCATCGGCGGCATCGGCATGTCCGGCATCGCCGAGGTTCTGTCGAACATGGGCTTCCGCGTGTCGGGCTCCGATTTGCGGCGGTCGGACGTGACGGCGCGTTTGGAGGAGAGGGGCGTACAGATCTTCGAGGGGCACGCGGCGGAGAACGTGGGCGACGCGCACGTGGTCGTGCGCTCGACGGCCGTGCGCGACGACAACCCGGAAGTGGTCGAGGCCCGCCGGCGCTCCGTCCCCGTCATCCCGCGCGCCGAAATGCTGGGCGAGCTGATGCGGCTCAAACCCCACACCGTCGCCGTCGCCGGCTCGCACGGCAAGACAACGACGACCTCGATGATAGCCACGGTGCTCGCGCACGCGAATTTAGACCCGACGGTCGTAGTCGGCGGCGTCGTCGGCGCGATGGGCTCGAACGCGCGCCTGGGGAAGAGCGACCTGATGGTCGTCGAGGCGGATGAGAGCGACCGCTCGTTCCTGATGCTGACGCCGACGTTCGCAGTCGTCACGAACATTGACCGCGAGCACATGGATCACTACGCCGACATGACGGACGTGCGGAAGTGCTTCGCCGACTTCGTCAACAAGGTGCCGTTCTACGGCGCGTCCGTGCTCTGCCTCGACGACCCGCACGTGCAGGCCGTCATCCCCGAGGTCGTCCGCCGCCGCGTTACTTACGGATTGAGCGCGCAGGCCGACATCGCCGCGCGCGAGGTGCGCTACGACAGGCAGTTCGGCTCGGTCTACCAGGCGCGCCTGATGGGCGAGCCCGTCGGCGAAGTCTCCCTGCGCGTGCCGGGGCTGCACAACATCTACAACTCGCTGGCGGCCATCGCCATCGGGCTGGAACTCGAAGTGCCGTTCGCGACCATCGCGAAGGCGCTCGGCGAGTTCACGGGCGTCAACCGGCGCTTCCAGTTCAAGGGCGAGGCCGCGGGCGTCATCGTCGTGGACGACTACGGCCACCACCCGACGGAGATACGCGCGACGCTCGTCGCGGCGAAGCTCGGCTCGGCCGGACGCCGGATGGTCGTGCTCTTCCAGCCGCACCGCTACACGCGGACGCAGGACTTGATGGACGAGTTCGCGCGCTCCTTCAACAACGCCGACGTGCTGATGGTGACCGACATCTACGCCGCGAGCGAGCGGCCCATCGAGGGCGTG
>DASPKR010000055.1:0-6464 GCA_035627975.1 Pyrinomonadaceae bacterium
GCGACGATGCGGAGCGGCGGGCGCCGGCGCTGCATCGCGCGAATCTGCACGGTCGAAGTCTGCGAGCGAAGGCTCAGGCCGTCGGTCGTGTAGAAGGTGTCCTGCGGGCTGCGCGCGGGGTGCAGCTCTGGGATGTTGAGCGCGGTGAAGTTGTAGAAGTCGGTCTCGACCTCGGGGCCGTCCTCTACGGCGTAGCCCATCGAGACGAAGATGTCTTCGAGCCGCTGGCGCACGATATTGATCGGGTGGACGTGGCCGCGCCGCGGCCGACGGCCGGGCAGCGTTACGTCCACGCGCTCGCGCTCGACGCGCGCGGCCGCTATCTGTGCGCGCAGCGCCGACTCGGCCGCGGCGAGCGACTCCGCGACTTCGGATTCGAGCTGCTGCACGACCTGCCCGAACGCCGCGCGCTCATCGGCCGGCACGCGCCCGATGAGCTTCTTCAGGCCCGCGAGCGCGCTCTTCTTCCCCGTGTGGCGCGTCCGAAGGTCTGAAAGCTCGCGCAAGAGCGACTCCGCCTCTGCCAGAGGCGGCGAGCCGCCCGCGCCCTCCCCGAAGCGAGCGAAGCGCCCGAACTCTCGCTCGAACGCTTCGCGAACCGCTTCGACCTGCCCGCGGTATTCCGCTACTTCGGAACCCATCTGATCCCCCGTCCTGAAAGGCCGGCGCGCCCTGTCAGGCGGTCGGCTGCGGCTTGTTCGCTATGGCCGTGCGCGCCTGGCCCGCAAGCTCCGCGAAGGCGTCGGGCGAGTTGGCGGCGAGGTCGGCGAGCACCTTGCGGTCGAGCTCGATGCCGGCGAGGCTCAGGCCGTGCATGAACTGCGAGTAGTTCAGGCCGTTGACGCGCGCGGCCGCGCCGATGCGGACTATCCAGAGGCTGCGGAAGTCGCGCTTCTTCAGCTTGCGGCCCGTGTAGGCGAACTTCAGGCCGCGCTCGACCGACTCCTTAGCCGAGCGGTACAGCTTCGACTTGGTGCCACGGTAGCCCTTCGCCAGGTCGAGAATCTTCTTGCGCCTCTCCGTGCGCTTGTTACCACGTTTTGCCCTTGGCATGACTAAAACCTCCTTAAAAATGCAGAAGTCAGAGCTCAGCTACGCCCGTAGGGCAGCATGCGCTGTATGCGCACCTCGTCGGCCTCGGAAACGAGCACGTCTATGTCGAGGGCGCGCTTGCGCTTGGCCGTCTTCTTCGTGAGTATGTGGCGCGCGTGCGAGTGCCCGCGCTTGACCTTGCCGGAGGCGGTCGTGCGGAAGCGCTTCGCCGCGCCCTTGTGCGTCTTCAGTTTAGGCATAATTAAAACCTCCCGGAAAAATGAAGTCGTCCTTATCGCGACTTCTGTCCATTAACCCTCTACCATCCCACCCTTGTCGGGCGACGAGACGGGCGGCCCCTGCGTCACGCCGCCTTCGGTCTTCGGCGCCTCGTGCTTCTGCCCGTCGTGGCGCGCGCCCTTGTGGCGCTTCGGGGCGAAGATGAGGAACATCTGGTTGCCCTCCATGCGGGGGCGCGCCTCGACCTCGCCGAACTCCGCGAGGTCTTTCTCCAAGCGTTCGAGGAGCTGTTGCCCCAGCTCGCGGTGCGTTATCTCGCGGCCGCGGAAGAAGATGGTGGCCTTGACCTTGTCGCCCTCCTGCAGCCAGTCGCGCGCGTGCTTCATTTTGAAGTTGTAGTCGTGGTCGTCGGTGCCAGGGCGGAACTTCACCTCCTTGACGACGATGATGACCTGCTTCTTCTTAGCCTCGTTCGCCTTCTTCTTGTTCTCGTAGGTGAACTTGCCGTAGTCAATGATGCGGCACACGGGCGGCTCCGCGTTCGGCGCGACCTCGACCAAGTCCATCCCCTTCTCGCGGGCCATCCTCACGGCGTCGCGCGTGTTGAGGATGCCGAGCTGCTCGCCCTCCTCGCCTATCACGCGGACTTCGGGCACGCGGATTCTCTCGTTGATTCGCGTGGCAGGAGCGCGGCGGTTGTCCGGGCGCTGCCCACGGCCTCGAAATGACGGAATACTCACACCTCCTGAGTTAGAGGCTGGGGGGTAGAGGCTAGAGGCTAGTTGATAACCAATCTTCTGTTACCAGCCTCTG
This sequence comes from Pyrinomonadaceae bacterium, assembly GCA_035627975.1. Classification (GTDB taxonomy): domain Bacteria; phylum Acidobacteriota; class Blastocatellia; order Pyrinomonadales; family Pyrinomonadaceae; genus QHXN01. The sequence goes on from DASPKR010000055.1 coordinate 2,086, forward strand.
GCCTCCCCCCAGCCTCATGTTACGTCGTTCGTCAGAGCGCGCGTGCGCGCTAGGCGCACGGCCGCCTGCCTGAACTCTTCGAGCGACATGACGCCCACGTCGCCGCGCGAGCGCTCGCGCACGGCCACCTTGCCCTCCTCCATCTCTCGGTCTCCGACGACGAGCATGAAGGGAATCTTCTGCAACTGCGCGGAGCGTATCTTCGCGCCTATCTTGTCGCCGCGCAGGTTCGTCTCGACGCGCAGGCCCGCCCCGCGCAGCTCGCGCGCAACCCGCTCGGCGTACTCGTTCACGCGGTCTGTTATCGGCAGCACCGTCACCTGCACGGGCGCGAGCCACATGGGGAACGCCCCCGTGTACTGCTCGATGAGGATGCCAAAGAATCGCTCAATAGAGCCGAACAGCGCGCGGTGAACCATCACGGGGCGGTGCGGCTTGTTGTCCTCGCCGATGTACTCAAGCTCGAAGCGCTCCGGCAGGTTGAAGTCCCACTGCACGGTGCCGAGCTGCCAGAGGCGGCCGATTGCGTCTTCAATCTTCAGGTCTATCTTCGGCCCGTAGAAGGCGGCCTCGCCCTCCATTCGCTCGTAAGAGATGCCGCGCGCGTCGAGCGCCTCGGCGAGTGCGCTTTCGGCCTTCGCCCAGTCGTCGTCCGAGCCGAGCCACTGCTTCGAGGCGTCGCTCCCCTTCACCGATAGCTCGAACTTCACCTTCTCGAAGCCGAAGGTGCGGAACACGTCAACGACGAAGTCGAGGCAGTCGTCTATCTCTTTTCGCACCTGCTCGGGGGTGCAGAACAGGTGCGCGTCGTCAACGGTGAAGCCCCGCACGCGCATCAACCCGTGCAGAGTGCCCGAAAGCTCCGCGCGATAGACCGTGCCCATCTCGGCATAGCGCTGCGGCAAATCCCGGTAAGAGCGCTGCTGCGAGCGGTATATGCCTATGTGGAACGGGCAGTTCATCGGCTTCAGGCGGAACTCCGTCTCTTCGAGCTTCACCGGCGAGAACATCGAGTCGCCGTAGCTCTGGTCGTGCCCGCTGGTGACCCAGAGGTCGCGCTTGGCGATGTGCGGCGTATAGACGAAGGTGTAGCCGCGGCGGTTCAGCTCCTCGTAGAGGTAGTCCTCCATCGCCTTGCGCACGACGGCGCCCTTCGGGTGCCAGAAGACGAGCCCCGCGCCGTAGGCGTCCTGTATTGAGAAGAGGTCCAGCTCGCGGCCCAAGCGGCGGTGGTCGCGCCGCTCGGCCTCCTCGCGCTGCTTGAGCCAAGCGTCAAGCTCTTCCTGGGTGGCGAAGGCCGTGCCGTAGATGCGCTGCATCTGCGGGCGCTCGGCGTCGCCCATCCAGTATGCGCCCGAGAGCGAGAGGAGCTTGAACGCCTTCAGGCGGTTGGTGTTCGGCACGTGCGGGCCGAGGCAGAAGTCTATGAACGGCGAGCCGTCTATGTAATAGACGCTGACATGGTCGCCGCCCTTCTCGCTTATCAGCTCGCACTTCAGCGGCTCTTTGCGCTCCTCGAATACGCGCAGCGCCTCCGCCTTCGGTATGTCCTCGCGGCGGTATGCGAGGTTGCGCTTGGCGAAGTCGCGCATGCGCTTCTCGATGGCCGGCAGGTCTTCCTCAGTCAGCATGCGCGGCGCGATAACGTCGTAGAAGAAGCCGTAGCGCGGGTCGTCCAAAAGCGCAGGCCCTATGCCTAGCTGCGTCCCCGGAAAGAGGTCGAGCACGGCCGCGGCCAGCAGGTGCGCCGTCGAGTGGCGTATCACGTCTAAGCCTTCGAGCGTGCCGGGAAGCACCGCCTCGACGCGCACGGGCTCGCCGTTCGACGCGGCGGCGTCGAGCCTGTGCGAGAGGTCAACCTCTCGGCCGTTGACCTTGGCGGCGAGCGCCTGCCTTGCGGCGTCGCGGTCGGCCTGCTTGAGCGCCTCCGCGACGGTCACGCCCGAGGGCAGTGCGCGCGGCTCGCCGCCTCCGATTTGGACGTTTATCTCACTCATGGTCTTCTCTCCCCGCGCCGGGCCGCGCGCCGCACGGCCCGACAGGCCCCGCAAACTGTGCGGAGGCCCCGCGGAAAGAAAGCTTCTAACTGACGGCCGTCCCGTGGTCGGGATTTAAACTGACCTTAGATCGGATTCGACAGAAGCGCCCTCGCCGCGCGGCCTCGCCCGTTTGGCGGGCGGCCAGCGTCAACTAAAATCGAAACGTAGTTCGCGTTCGCGTCAACATTTCGGGCTCGGGTCTTCCGGAGCTTCCTGTCGAAAAAAGAAAGTGGTAGGCACGTGCGGATTTGAACCGCAGACCCCTACCGTGTCAAGGTAGTGCTCTACCGGGCTGAGCTACGTGCCTGCACGAAACCGAGTTACCAAACAAACGCTCCCGAAAAAGCGGAAGGCTAAGTTAACAAACGGCTTACGCACTGTCAAGCGGCCGCCGCGGGCGGGCGCCGCAAAAGGCTACCGGGAAGCGCCGCGGAAGTGTTAGCATAGGCGCCGCCTCGGGGCCGGCGCAGCCCCTGCGGCTTCGGAAAACTACCCGGATTGGCCTTTTCCGTCCTTCATGCGGCCGCAGCACTTAACAAAAACTTGGCTTCACTTCCGCCCGGCTCGCCGCACGCCCGTCGCGCAGATGAGAACGGAGATTTAAAACTTTGTCCCCCACCTTGTCCCTTGCGAATAATAAAGATGCGACGGCGCCGCGCCCCCGCAAGGGCCGGCCGAAGCGGCCCTCAAGCCTTTGCCTTCTGCTCTGCATCGCCCTCGCCTCCGCCCTGACAGCCTCGGCGCAGTCGCCGGGGCCGCAGCCCGCCGCGCAGCCCTCGCCCACGCCCACGCCCTACGTCCGCCCGCGCGTAGTCTCGCCGAAGCCGGAGCCTTCGCCCGCCGCGTCGCCCGCGCAGACGGAATCGCCTGGACAGGCGCAGCAGCCGCCGCAACACCAGCCGCAGTCCGAGCCCGAGGAGGTTGACGAGGGCGAGGTCGTGCGGGTTGACTCGAATCTCGTGCTGATCCCCGCGTCGGTCGTGGACGCGCGCGGGCGCGCGATGACCGACTTGAAGCTCGAAGACTTCGAGCTCCGCGTTGACGGCGAGGTGAAGCCGATAGGCGACCTGAGCCGCGCCGAAACGCCCGTCCACATCGCGCTCCTGTTCGACAACAGCGCAAGCCTCTCGGCCGCGCGCGAGTTCGAGAAGCAGGCGGCCGTGCGCTTCTTCCAGTCGCTCGTGCGCCCCATTGACCGCGCCGCAGTCTATTCCATCTCCACCTCGCCCACGCTCGCGCTGCCGCTCACGAACGACGTGCGCCGCCTCGTTCAGACCATCGAGCAATTCCCCAAGCCCGACGGCGCCACCGCACTCTTCGACACGCTCTCGCACGCGGCCGACTACATGTACGGCGTCGCGGGCCGAAAGGTCATCGTCCTCGTTTCGGATGGCACCGACACCGTCAGCGACACGACATTCGACGAGGCGCTCGCGCGGGCGCTGCGAGCCGACTGCCAGGTTTACGTCGTGCAGACGCGCCAGATCGAAGACCCGAACCTGCACGACCCGTTCTCGGAAGGGCTGCTCGCGAAGCTCACGGAGCAGACCGGCGGCGCCGTTTTCGCGCCGCGCTCTATAGACGAGCTCGACACGGCCTTCACGCAAATCTCTCTCGACCTCTCGCAGCAGTACCTGCTCAGCTACTACCCGGCCGAGGAGCGTAAGGACAAGTACTTCCGCTTCATCAACCTGCGCGTCAAGAACCGCCCGCAGGCCCGCGTGCGCGCGCGGAAGGGCTTCTACCCGCTCGCGCCGGGCGACCACTCGGCGCCGGCCGAGCTTGCGAAGGCGCACGGCAAGTTCTCCGCCACGTCTCGGCCGGACGCGACGGCTGCGGCGCCGACAACTCCTGCGGCCGACGCGCGCCGCAAGCCCGTCGCAGGCACGAGCACGAAGGCTCAAGCGGCGCGCGACGCTGTCGCGACTACGAACCGAAGAATCGGCCCGGCCGGGCCTGATGACGAGGAGCGACCGAGGGCTGCCGCCGCCGCGCCTGCGCCCGAGCCGACGGCCACCTTCACACTGACGCCCGTCGTGTCCGAGACTCAGCGCCGGCCCGCTCCGACTCCGTCGCCTTCGCCTGCGCCGCCAGCGCCGAGTCAGTCTCTCTTTTCCGGCGGCGTCGCTTCGGTCGCGCAGCCCGCCCCGGCGCCGACCGCAACGCCAACGCCGACCCCAACGCCGGCTCCCGCCCCGACGCCGGCGCCGAAGGCCGAGCAGACTGCCGCGCCGAAGACGCCGGTCTCGGGCGGCGTGCTCAACAGCAAGGCCGTCGCGCTGCCCCGGCCCGTCTATCCTCCGGCCGCGAAGAGCGTCGGTGTTTACGGCAAGGTCGTAG
>DASPKR010000056.1:0-2505 GCA_035627975.1 Pyrinomonadaceae bacterium
GGGCACGTTCCTCGTCGCCGCCTGCATCACCAATGGTGAGCTTGAGATCAAAGACTGCCGCCCCGAACATTCGGCCATCGTCATCGCGAAGCTGCGCGAGGCGGGCGTGGAGATCGAGGAGATCAACCAGAACACCTTGCACGTGCGCTGCGGGAGCAGCGGGCTGAGGGGGCGCGACGTGACGACCGAGCCGCACCCGCGTTTTCCCACGGACATGCAGGCGCAGTACATGGCGCTGATGACGCAGGCCGCGGGGACGAGCCACATCACCGAGACGATCTTCGAGAACCGCTTCATGCACGCCTCCGAGATGCAGCGCATGGGCGCGCGCATCCACATCAGCGGGCGCACGGCCGTCGTCGAAGGCCCGTCGCGGCTCGCGGGCGCGCGCGTGCAGGCGTCAGACCTTCGCGCCTCGGCCTGCCTCGTGCTCGCGGGGCTGGCGGCGGGCGGCGAGACGACGATTGACCGCGTCTATCACATAGACCGCGGTTACGAGAAGATCGAGTCGAAGCTGCGCTCGGTCGGCGCAGACATTGAGCGCGTGCGCGAGTCCGTTACGGCGCAACTCCCGCCGGTCGAAACGGTCGCCGCGCAGCGTGAGGCGGAGGCCGGCGCGGTTTGACGAAAGTTACCGTGAAGGAAGAGTTGAGGGCGCGGGTGCTGGCGATGGTGCTCGCGGCGGTGCTCGTCTGGTACACGTCCCTGGTGCCGGCGGGCGCCCCGGCGCGAGTCATACGCCCGCGCTCGCCCGAGGACGACGAAGGGCGCGGCGGCGAGTCGCGGCCCCGTCGTGCGCCGCAGGGCGAAGCTATCGAAGAGCTCGACTGGCCGGAGTACATCGGGCTGGATTGAGGCGGGGCTTATGGCTGAGAGTCAGGACTGCATCTTCTGCAAAATCGCGGCGGGCGAAATCCCCTCGGGCAAGGTCTTCGAGGACGAGCGCGCCGTCGCCTTCCGCGACATAAACGCGCAGGCGCCCACTCACGTGCTCGTCATCCCGCGCGAGCACGTCGCGTCGCTCGAAGAGGCTGGCGACGCGCAGGAGTCAATGCTCGGCCACCTGCTGCTCGTCGCCGCCCGCGTCGCCCGCGAGCAGGGGCTGAAGGATTCGGGCTACCGCACCGTCATCAACACCGGCGCGGGCGCGGGCCAGTCGGTCTTCCACCTGCACCTGCACGTCCTGGGCGGCCGCCCGCTCTCCTGGCCGCCCGGCTAATCCGCCGCGCGCGCAGGCCCTCCCGCCGTCGCCTCACTACCCCCGTCGCCTTCGTCCTCCGCGGCCTGCTCTCTCTCTTCCTTCAGGAGGGAGGTCTCGTATTTAACGTCCCCGACCAGGGTGTCCATGATGGCCTTAGCGAACCCGAGGATGGCGGGGCCGAGGACCACGCCGGGTATGCCGAAGGCGTGGAACCCGGCGACGAGGCCAACGAGCATCCAGTAGAAGTTGAAGCGGCCCGCGCCCCTCGCGGCGAGCTTAGGGCGGAGGACGAGCGAAGAGGCAGCCGTCATCATTACGCCTATCAGCATATAGACGGCCGCGGCCGTCGGGTCGTCGCGGAAGACGAGCAGGTAGATGCTGATGGGGATATAAACCGCCCACTCGCCGAGGAGAGGGAAGAAGCCAATAAGGAAAGTCAGTAGCGCGAGCGCGACCGCGAGCGGCACGCCGAAGACGAGGTTGAGCACGAAGATGACAAGGGCCTTCGCCGTCTGGTCAACCATCACCGCGAAGAGCGCGCCGCGCAAAGCGCCGCCCACGTTCTCGCCGAGCCGTTCGTAGAGCGGGAGGAACTCGCCGGGGATGCGAAGCTTTATGTAGGAGGCGAGGCGCGCGCGCTGAGTCAGCACGTAGAAGACGGTGAAGAAGAAGATGGTCGCGGAGACGAGGAGGAGGACTGACTTTTCCCTCAACTCCTCGACGGCCGCGCCCGAGCGCACTACGGCCTCGGTGAACGCCTGCTGTAGGAAGGCGCGCGTGTTCTCGACCGCCACGTAGTTCGAGAGCGACGCGCTGACGGCCCCGATTATCTCCTCGCGCCTGCCGCGGACTGCCTCGGAGTAGCCCGAAAGCTCGTGCCAGCCGTAGGCGACGAAGGCGATGAGCGGGACGACTATCAGCAGTATCGTTATCACGGCGCTCCCGGCGCGCGCCCGCAGGCGCCGTTCCAGCCACTCCTGCACGGGCAGGAGGTACGCGCCCGCCACCGCCCCCAGGAGCAGCGCCACCATCACCTCGCCGACGAGCATGAGGAAGAGGAACGCGGCCAAAAGCACGGCCGCCGCGTAGACGAGCGCCCGCCGCGCCTCGCCCACCGTCAACTCGCTCAGCCGCCTCGAATCGTCGCCGTCAGCCATTGCGGGCAACTGTAACAGACGTAAATCGCGAATCGTAAATCGCGAGTCGTTAAAGGCCGTTCCTTCGGTTCACGGTTTACGACTCGCGATTGACGGCTTTCCGCCGTTTGTGCCCGCGGCCGAAGGGCGCTAAACTCTCCGTTTCGG
>DASPKR010000057.1:0-5783 GCA_035627975.1 Pyrinomonadaceae bacterium
CGACACGGTGGGTCTCGCGTTGATCTCGGTCACGCGCTTGCGCAGGTCTGTGAGCCCGAGCGGCTTGGCGCTGGGCGCCCTGAGCACGGGAGTCTGCCTCAGGAACGCCTGCACCTGCTCGGGGATTTGCGAAAATTCCGAGGGCGTCTCGGCCGCGGCCACGACCGCGGACGGCTTGATGGTCGGCTGTAGGTTGAGCGCGCGGGCCTTCCTGGAAGACTTCGCGCCGCCCTTCTTGGCCCCGGCCTTTTTCGCCGAGGCTTTCTTTTTGGTTGCCATGCTCTTGTACCTCTCTCGAAGGGTTGGTGGGACGAGTGACTCTGAACCGAGACAAGGAACTCCGAACGCGGCGCAATTCACATGCCTCGCGGGGCGGGGCGGGAAATGTGCATTAATGTACCTCGCTCGGCGGCGGGCGGCTCGGGCGAGACTTAAATACGAGACAGGCCGTCCACATTTGTAGACGGCCCGCGGGCGCGAGACTCTGTAACTGTTCGTCGGAGGAGACGGGCGGCGCGGCCGTTTACGACTTGCCCGCATCGAGCTGCTTGCGGTAGTCGTCGCCGTCCAGCTCGACGGTGCGGCACATCTCGTAGAGGCGGGAGCGGAGGCGGACGCCGACGCGGTCTTCGAGGGTCTCTTCCGCGGGCGTGCGGCGCGCTCTGGTTCGGCAGGCGGCCTTGCGCGCAAACCCGCAGGTCGGGGCGAATGGCTCGAAGCAGTTGAACGGCGGCGACAACTCCGTGATGGTCGAGGGCGTGCTGCCGTTAGAGCTCGGCGGCCGGCGCGCGGCTCGCGTGCTCGTCGCCGAGCGCGAGGTCGAGATGCGCGAGCAGGCGCTGGCCGACCGCGAGCGCACGCTCGCCGCCGAAGCCCGCATGAAGTTCGGCGAGGTGCTCGCCGAGATACTCAAGCTCGGGTTCACGGACGACCAACTGAACGCCGCCCGGCGCGGCTACCGCCTCGTCAACGCCCGCGTCTTCGAGGGCCGCAGCGCCCCCCTTGAGAGGAGCATGACTCTCGTCGAGGTCAACCGCCTGCGCTCGATGCGCGAGGCCGCCGAGGGCCGCGTGCAGGTCGCCATGCTCGAATTGAAGAACGTCGTCGGCATGGCTCCCGAAGAGCCGCTCAGGCTCCGCGGCGACTTCATCGAGCTAATCGGCGACCTGCCGCCGCTGGCCGAGGCCACCGAGCAGGCGCTCGCCACCCGCCCCGACCTCCGGGCCGCGCGCGCGGCCGAGGCGCTCGCCGAGGCGCAGGTGGAGCAGGCCCGCGCCGAAGGCCGCCCCGACGCCTCCCTGCGCGCAGGCTACCAGCGCATGAAGCAGGGCTTCATGGTCAACGGCATTGACGAGCGTGGCCGCCCCGCCCCCGTCGAGATGACCTCGCACTCCGTCACCTTCGGCGTGATGATTGACCTGCCCGTCCGGAACAAGAACCAGGGGACGATAGAGGCGGCGGTCGCTCAAGGAGAGGCGGCGAGGCGCAGGCGCGAGTTCCTTGAGCTGACCATCCGGCGCGAGGTGGCCGCGGCCTACGCGCGCTACGAGAAGTCGGCCCGGGCGATGGAGATTTTCCGCGTCGGCGTGCGCGGGCAGGCCGACGCCAACCTCGAAGTCATACGCAAGACCTACGAGCTGGGCTCAAAGACCCTGCTCGACTACATCGCGGAGCAGCGGCGCTACTACGAGGTCGAGTCGGAGTTCGTTGACGCGGTGCTCGGCACATACCGGGCGCGCGTGGAGATCAGCCGCGCGTCGGGCTCGCCGGAGCTGATAAAGAGGTGAGTGTGGGCATGGAAGAAGAGCGCGAAGAAAAAGTCGCCGAGACTGAGACGCGAGAGGCGGCCGGCGGCGCGCGCGTCGAGAAAGTGCGGGCCGAGGAGGTAAGGGTCGTCAGAGAGCCGCGCAGGAAAGACAAGACTGCCGTCGTCGCCGCAGTCGCCGTGGTCGCAGTCGCCGCGCTGGCGCTAGTGCTCTGGCTGCTCTCGCGCGGGGGCGCGGCGGGGCGCGTTGTGCCTGCGCCGCGCTCGGTCGCCGCGCCCGGCGCGGCCACGACGGGCGGCGAGGCGGTCGTGACCTCCGAGCCGACCGTCACGGTCTCGCAGGAGTCGGCCGCGCGCTCCGGCATCAAAGTCGAGCCGGTGGGCGAGGCCCTCGCGGCCGAGGGGGGCGCCGCCGGTCAGGTCGCTACGGGCGTCGTGCAGGCGAATGCCTACCGGGCCACGCCCGTAGTCTCGCTCGTCGGCGGCATACTCCGGCGCGTGGACGCCGAGCTGGGCCAGCAGGTGCAGAGGGGGCAGGCGGTCGCCGTCGTCTTCAGCGACGAGCTCGCGATGGCGCAGTCGAAGTATCTGACGGCGGTCGCGGAGCTGGACGAGCACCACAGGCACCACCGGCGCACCGCGCAGCTCGTCGAGATAGGGGCGGAGAGCCGCGAGGAGATGGAGCAGGCTACGACGAAATTGAAGACGGCCGAGTCGGAGGTCGCCGCGCAGCGCCAGCGCCTGCAACTCCTCGGCCTCACCCCGCAGCGCATAGCCGCTTTGCGCTCGCCCGCGCAGATTAGCTCCGAAGTAACTCTCCCCGCGCCCGTCTCCGGCACCGTCATCGAGCGCGCCGCGAACCCAGGCGAGGTCATCGAGGCGAACAAGACCGTCCTGCGCGTCGCAGACCTGTCTTCCGTGTGGGTCATCGGGCAGGTCTATGAAAAAGACCTCGCGCGCCTGAGCGTCGGCAGCGGCGCGTCCGTGACGAGCGACGCCTACCCCGGCCGGGTCTTCCGCGGCCGCGTCACATACGTTGGCCCGCAGCTCGACCCGGCCACGCGAACGGCGCAGGCGCGCGTGGAGCTTGGGAACCCCGGCCATGCGCTAAAGATAGGCATGTTCGTCAACGTCGCGTTCGGCTCGACGGGCGCGGCCGAGGCGACGGCGCCCACCGTGCCTGCATCGGCCGTGCAGAACATAAACAACCGGCAGGTGGTATTCTTAGCCACCCAGGACCCGAACACTTTCATCATGCGGCCAGTGCGGCTCGGGGCCGAGTCGAACGGCCGCTACCCCGTGCTCGAAGGGCTCTTCGTGGGCGACCGCGTCGTCACCGAGGGCAGCTTCATGCTCAGGGCCGAGTGGCTGAAGCTCAACCCCGGCGGCGGCCAACAGCATCATTAGAACTGACAACCGAAACTACAACGGAGGAGTTATGAGCAACGAGAGAGAACGGCACGAAAGACAGGCGGGCGCGCGCGAGGAGAAGAGGGCGCAGTTCGCCGAGGGTAATAAGGGCGGCTGGGGCGGCGTGAAGATCGTCGCCCTCATCGTCGCCCTCGCGGCAGCCGCTGGCTACCTCGTCTTCGCGAACGTCGGCGGCGACGACGCGGCGCGCCCGACGAAGGCCGCGGAGGTGAAGGCGACGGGCGCCGACGTGGGCGCAGGCGCCGGGGAGGTGCGCGTCCCTCTGAAAGACCTTGAGGGCGGCAAGGCCGTCTTCTTCGAGCCGGAGCTTGCGGGCGGCAAGAGCGTCCGCTTCTTCGTCGTCAAGGCCGCCGACGGCAGCTACCGCGCCGCGCTCGACGCCTGCGAGGTCTGCTTCCACGCCAAGAAGGGCTACGAGCAGAAGGGCTCCGACATGATCTGCCGCAACTGCGGTCGCAACTTCCCCGTCAGCGACATAGGCCCGCACAACGAGGGCGGCTGCCACCCCATCGCGCTCGCGCGCACCATAGAGGGCGACCACTTAGTCATCAAGGCGAGCGAGCTGGAGAAGGGCGCCTCGTATTTCTAGGCCGCTCGCGGGCGGGGGAGTTTGAGTGATGCGGATAAGCACAATAGCGCTGGCGAACCTGCGGCGCCGAAAGGGCAAGGCCCTCTTCCTGGTCGCCGGCATCTCTATCGGGATAGCGACGGCCGTGGCGCTCCTGACCTTAAGCGGGATGATACGCGAGGAGATCGGCCTTCAGCTCGACCAGTACGGCGCCAACATCGTCGTAGTGCCGAAGTCTAACCAACTGGCGCTCGACTACGGCGGCGTGCAGGTCTCGGGCGTGGCCTTCGACGTGAGCCAGTTGAAGGACGAGGACGCGCGGCGTGTTCACGAAATACCGTACCGCAACCGGCTGGCCGTCGTCGCGCCGAAAATCTTAGGCGCCGTCGAGGCCGAAGGCCGGCAGGTTCTCCTCGCTGGCGTTGACTTCGAGGAGGAGTTCAAGCTCAAGCGCTGGTGGCGCCTCGTCGGCGAGAGGCCCGCGGGCGAGGGCGACCTGCTTCTGGGCTACGACGTGGCGCAGGCGCTCTCGCTCGTCGAGCACGTGATGGAAGACAAGTCCTTCCCCGTCGCGCCGGGCGCGGCCGACGTGGTTGACGCGGGCGGCTCGGGTTCGCACGCGCACCACGCCTCGGGCGGCTACTTCCGCTTGGTGCGCGACCGCGTGGGCGTGGCCGGGCGCGAGTTCCGCGTCGCGGGCGTGCTGACGCCCACGGGCGGGCGCGAGGACTCGATGATCTTCGGCCGGCTTCAGGACGTGCAGGCGCTTCTGGGCAGGCCCGGCCAGTTGAGCCTCATCGAGGTGAGCGCGCTCTGCCAGGACTGCCCCGTCGAGGACATAGTGGCGCAGATAGCGGCGCAGCTACCTAACGCGAAGGTCTCCGCCATCCAACAGGCCGTGCGCGCGCGCACGGAGACGGTGGAGAGGCTGACGCGCTTCGCGCTCGCCGTCTCTGGCGTGGTGCTCCTCATCGGCGGGCTGATGATCTTCACGACGATGACGGGCGCCGTCGTCGAGCGCACGAAGGAGATAGGCGTGCTGCGCGCGATAGGCTTCCGGCGCGCGCACATCATCCGGGGGCTGATGTTGGAAGTCCTGCTGGTGAGCACGGCGGGCGGGCTGCTCGGCTGGGCCTCGGGGCTCCTGGCGAGCCGTGCGCTCCTGCCTTACTTCAGCCAGACCGGCCTCGGGCTTTCGGTTGACCCGAAGCTCGCGCTCTTCTCCGTGCTGGCGGCGCTCGCAATCGGCGCGGCGAGCAGCGTCTATCCGGTCTTGCGCGCCTCGCGGCTCGACCCGTCCGAGGCCGTCCGCTACGTTTGAAGGGGGTTTTGGGAATGTCTTTCGTAGTCGTCAAAGACGTGAGCAAGGTCTATCGCGCGGGGGGCGCGGCGTCGGCCGAGACGCGTGTGCTCTCGGGCGTGAGCGTCGAGGTGCGCGAGGGCGAGTTCGTCTCGCTGATGGGGCCTTCGGGCTCGGGCAAGTCAACGCTTTTGACCGTAATCGGCGCCATGAACCGCCCCACCTCGGGGCGATTGATAGTTGACGGCATAGACGTTTACGCCCTGTCCGAGGAGCGCCGCGCCGACTTCCGCCGCGAGTACCTAGGCTTCGTCTTCCAGCAGCACCACCTGATGCCGTTCCTGACCGCGGCCGAGAACGTGATGCTGCCGCTCGCCATCCTGAGCATGAGCGCGAAGGAGAAGCGCGAGCGCGCGATGTCTGTGCTCGGGAAGGTGGGGCTCGGGGGCAAGGCCGCGCGCCTGCCGTCGCAGCTCTCGGGCGGCGAGCAGGGGCGCCTGGCGATTGCGCGCGCCATCGTCAACGACCCGCCGCTGCTGCTGGCCGACGAGCCGACTGGGACGCTCGACACGCGGACGGGCGAAGAGGTGATGCGCGTCTTGCTCGACCTCAACGCCTCGGGGCAGACCGTCTTCATGGTCACGCACAACCCCTCGAACGCCGCGCTCGCGCACAGGGTTCTGAACATACGGGACGGGAGGCTCTGCGGCGAGGGAATC
>DASPKR010000058.1:0-2078 GCA_035627975.1 Pyrinomonadaceae bacterium
TTTGGCGAGGCTATCGCGGTTGATTCGTCGGGCAACGCCTACGTCACCGGGAACACCTTCGCGGACAACTTTCCCACAGTCAACCCCGTTCAAGCCACGTTCGGCGGCGGCGGGACGGATGCCTTCGTCACTAAGATCAACGCGGCGGGTACGGCCTTCGTCTATTCGACTTACCTCGGCGGCTCCGGCATGGTCGGCAGCACCCAACCGGAAACCGGCTTTGGGATCGCGGCTGACTCCGCGGGCAACGCTTACGTCACCGGAGAAACCAACTCAAATACTGGCTTCCCCCTCGCCAACGCCATTCAAGGCACTTTCGGCGGCGGCGTCTCCGACGCCTTCGTCACCAAGATCAACGCGGCGGGCGACGCGTTCGTTTACTCGACTTACCTCGGCGGCGGCGCGCAGGATGCCGGCGAAGGCATCAAGGCCGACGCGTCCGGCAACACATACGTCGCCGGGTTCACCGTGTCAAACAACTTTCCCATCGCTAACGCCTTCCAAGGCACGTTCGGCGGCGTTCAGGACGCTTTCGTCACCAAGCTCAACCCCACCGGCTCCGCGCTCGTCTATTCAACCTACTTCGGCGGCACGGGCGGCGAGATCGCCTTCGGCATCGCGATTGACGCCTCCGGCAGCGTGCACCTCGCGGGAAGCACCGGCTCCTTTAACAGCCTTCCGACGGCCAACGCCATTCAGTGCGCGCGCAACAGCGGCCAAGACCTCTTCATCACGAAGTTCAACGCGGCGGCTTCGGCGCTTGTTTACTCGACCTACCTCGGCGGCAGCGGCACAGACAGCGGCGAAGGCATCGCGCTCGACCCGTCGAACAACGCTTACATCGCCGGCACAACCACTTCGACCGACTTCCCCACGGTCAGCCCCATCCAAAGCGCGAACAGCGGCGGGCCGTTCGGCGACGCCTACGTGACGAAAATCAGCGACACTTCGACGGGGCCGGTCTCTTCGCTCCAGCTCACGCAGACGGCGCCCTCGGTGCAGGAGGACGTGACTTCGCTCACGCTCACCGTCCAGCGCACCGGCGACACCTCCGGCCCCGTCACCGTCGACTACGCGACCGCCGACGGCACGGCCTCGGAGCGCTCCGACTACACGACCGCCGTCGGCACGCTGCGCTTCGCCGCGGGCGAGACGTCTAAGACGATTGATATCCTCGTCAACGAGGACTCGTTCGTGGAAGGGAACGAGACGTTTACCGTAACGCTCACTAATGCGACGGGCGGCGCGACGCTCTCGTGCGCGAACGCGGTCGCCACAGTCCAGATTACGGACGACGCCGCGGAGCCTGCGACCAACGTGATTGACGACCCCGTCATTTTCACGGGCCAGCACTACCACGACTTCCTCAACCGGCAGGCCGACTCCGACGGCCTCGCCTTCTGGGCGGACCAGATAACGGCCTGCGGCTCCGACTCGGCCTGCGTTGACGCGAGGCGCGCCAACGTCTCGGCGGCCTTCTTCCTCTCCATTGAGTTCCAGCAGACCGGCTACCTCGTCTTCCGCTTCTACAAGGGGACGTTCGCCGACTCGTCGGGGCGGCCGCGCGGGATGCCGCGCTACCGCGAGTTCCTGCGCGCCACGCAGGAGATTCAGCGCGGCGTCATCGTGGGCGAGGGCGACTGGCAGGCGCGGCTGGAGGCGAACAAGCAGGAGTTCGCCCGCCGCTGGGTCACGAGCCCCGAGTTCGTCGCGCAGTTCCCCGAGACGATGACCGCGGCGGAGTTCGTGGACAAGCTCTTCGCGAACTACGAGGTTACGCCCACGCAGGCCGAGCGCGACGCGGCCATCGCCGCCTTCGGCGCGGGCGGCACCGAAGGCCGGGCCGCCGCCCTGCGCAGCGTCGCCGACAGCGGCTCCGTCTATAACCGGCAGTTCAACGCGGGCTTCGTGCTGGCGCAGTACATAGGCTACCTGCGGCGCAACCCGAACGACGCGCCCGACACGAACTACGCCGGCTTCGACTTCTGGCTGGCGAAGATGAACTCCTTCAGCCTGCCGGGCGAGGACGTGCGCGACGAGACCGTGGCGCTCTCGCGCGTCAACCGTGCCGAGATGGT
>DASPKR010000059.1:0-2057 GCA_035627975.1 Pyrinomonadaceae bacterium
CTACTCCGACACGGGGCTACAGCCGGCGACCGCTTACCACTACCGCGTCGCGGCCTTCAACAGCACGGTTGACTCGGGCTACTCGAACACGGCGAGCGCGCAGACGACCGACTACCCGCCGGCCGCGCCGTCGGGCCTCACTGCGGTCGCGGCCGCGGGCGGGCAGATAAGTTTGAGCTGGGCGGACAACTCGTCGAACGAGACCGGGTTCGATATTGACCGGTGCGCGGGCGCCGGCTGCACCAGCTTCCAGACGCGCGCCGAGACGCCCGCCAACACGAGCACCTTCAACGACGGCGGGCTCACGGCCGGCGTCGTCTATCGCTACCGCGTCCGCGCCTTCAACGGCAGCGGTGACTCTGACTTCTCGAACGAGGCCGAGGCAACCGCCACCGGCGGCACAACGCAGGGCAAGCCCGCCGCCCCGAGCAACATGTCGGCGGCGGCCGTGTCGAGCACGCAGATAAACCTCAACTGGGCGGACAACTCGACGAACGAGGACGGCTTCAAGCTCTACCGCTCGCCCGACAACGTCACCTTCTCGCGCATAGCGACCCTCGGCGCTGGCGCCACGTCCTACTCGGACGGCGGGCGCGCGGCCGGGACGACCTACTACTACCGCGTGTTGGCTTACAACTCGTCGGGCAACTCGCCCCACTCGAACACGGCCAGCGCCACGACCTTCCCGCCGGCCCCCGCCCCGCCCGCGGCTCCGACGAACCTCGTCGCCACGGCGCTCTCCGGCACGCAGGTCAGGCTCACGTGGGCGGACAACTCGACGAACGAGGACGGCTTCAGGCTCTACCGCTCGACCGACGGCAAGAAATTCGCGCAGGTGGCCAAGCCGGCCGCGAACGTGACCGCCTACACGGATTCGGGCCTTTCGAGCGGGCAGACCTACTACTACCGCGCCCGCTCCTACAACTCGGCCGGAAACTCCGGCAACAGCAACATCGCGAAGGTGACGACGCCGTAGGGATGTTCGTCAGCCCGTCTATGAGTTCCGAGGTCGGTGACAGATTGCAGGTCGGGGTCGCGGCGCGGCCCGTCGTGCGAGTGGTCGTGCGCGAGCCGGCCGAGCCCGCCGCGGTCGTGCGGTGGCTCTTCTACGCCTTCGCCTTCTCGCTCCCGTTCGAGACGGTCGGCGAAGGGTTCTTCGAGCCGCCCACCATCCTCGGCGGCCTGCTGCTGGCGAGCACGCTGTTGCAGCCGGGCCTCTTCCTGCGCTGGCCGCCGGCAGGCGTCTGGTGCTTCGCCGCCTACCTCTACCTTTTCGCGACGCTCGGCGCGCTCGAGCCGTCACAGTACCGCCCCGAGCTTCTTCGCAGCGTCTTTCTGCTCGCGCAG
Organism: Pyrinomonadaceae bacterium; assembly: GCA_035627975.1. Lineage (GTDB taxonomy): Bacteria > Acidobacteriota > Blastocatellia > Pyrinomonadales > Pyrinomonadaceae > QHXN01. Next base: position 1,348 of record DASPKR010000059.1, read on the forward strand.
CTCCTCCTGCTCTGCTGGATGGCCTACTGCCTCATGCTCGACCGGCGCGTGGCCGAGAGGGCGCTGCTGGCGCTGGCGGCGGCGTGCGCCCTTCTGGCGCTCTTGCAGGTGACGGGCGTTGCGAGCCGGGCGACGGACGTTGGGGCGCGCGTCGAGCGCGTGACGGCCTTCGGGTTCCACCCGAATAACCTCGCCCGCATACTGACGCTGGGCCTGCTCGCGCTCGTCGGCCTCACCTACGGGCGCGGGCGTAGCTTCTTCCAGCCCGTCTTCCTGTCGTGGCCGCTGGCGGCGCTCATAGGCGTCGCGCTCATCCAGACGGGTTCGCGCGGCGGCCTGCTCGCGCTCGGCGTCGGGCTCACGACACTTGTGCTGCGCGGCGGCAGCGCGAAAGCGAAGATACTCAACGCGCTCGGCGTGCTCGCCGTCGCTGGCTTTTTCGCGGTGGCCTCGATGCAGTCCGAGGTGATGCGCCAGCGGTTCGAGCGCACCGTCGAGGAGGGCGATCTCGCCCGCCGCGAACAGATTTACCCTGCGGCGTGGGCGATGTTCCGCGAGAGGCCGCTGGCGGGCTGGGGGCCGGTCGCTAGCACCTACGAACTGGGCTCGCGCCTCGGCCACCCCGAGGAGGACAACAAGAACCCGCACAACATGCTGCTCTACGCGCTCGTATCGTCGGGCGTAGCGGGCGCCGTGCCGCTGCTCGCGGG
>DASPKR010000060.1:0-5534 GCA_035627975.1 Pyrinomonadaceae bacterium
CGGCGCCGTTGCCCTTCTCGGGGACGTTGCTTCTGGCTTCGGAGAGGGCGTCGAGGAATGACGCGACGGGCGGCGCGAGGCTCAGCTCCTCCATCAGCTCAATTGCGCGCCCCGCTTGGCGTAGCACGATGAGAGTCTCGAGACCCGCGACGTCGTCGAAGAACCAGCCGCAGCTCGCGTACATCGCGAGCGTTGCGCGCGCGGCTTCCAGGAGCGTGAAGGCGATGACGCGCTCGCCGTCCGGGAGCGCGCGGCGCGCGTGGCGCGCGAGGAAGGCTTCGCGCGCGCCCTCGCGGCCCGACAGGACTTCGACGTAGTCGTCGCGCGCGGCCCACGCATCCCGGAAGAGGTCGCCGCCCACCGACTCGAACTTCGCGGCGAAGTCGTCGCGCAGAAGGTCGAGCGCGGCACGCAGCGGCGCGCGCCAGCGCTGGTCCCAGCCCGCGGGCGCGCCCGAGTGGCAGCCGCAGTCGCGCGACCAGCGGCCGAGGCCGTGCGCGCAACTCCACGCTGTGCCTTCGCCGCCCGGCCCCGCGGCAAGCTCCACCTCGAACTGGGGCTCGTGTCGGTCTAGGAACTCGCCGTAGTTCGTGACGAGGAAACCCCTCCGCCGCGCCTCCTCTTCGAGCGTGTAGGCGATGCAGCGGTCGCCCCAGCGGAAGTGGTGGCCGTAGGATTCGCCGTCGGTGGCGACGCTTACGAGCGGCCCGCCCGAGCGGGCGGCGCGTGAGGCGAAGGCGTCCGCGAGCGCGCGGCTCGAAGCCAGAAGGCCCTCGAAGGCGATGGCGCGCGCCGTGGGGCCGTCGTAGAAGAAGACGGCTACGGAGCGGCCGGAGCCGTCGCGGTGGAAGAACTTGTAAGGCACGGACGTGTTGACGGAGCCGCCCTGCACGGCGAGCCAATCCCCGGCGCCGAGGGGGCGCACGCGCGCGGCCTGGTGCGGCGAGAGTATGACGAACCTGAGCCCCTCTTCTATGAGAGTCTCGAGCGTCGGAGCGTCGCAGGCCGTCTCGGGCAGCCAGAGCGACTCGGGCTCGCGCCCGAAGCGCAGGCGGAAGTCCCCGACGCCCCAACGAACCTGCGTGCGGCGGTCGCGCTCGTTACAAAGGGGGAGAATGGCGTGGTGGTAGCCTTGCGCGATGGCGTTGCCGTGGCCGCCGCGAAGGGGGGCGCTCTCGCGGTCGGCCCCGATGATTCGCGCGTAAGTCTCCGGGTGCTGGCGCTCCAGCCACGCGAGGAGCGTCGGGCCGAAGTTGAAGCTCAGGTTGGCGTAGTTATTGACGATGCGCACGACGCGGCCGCGTTCGTCAACGATGCGCGCGTGGGCGTTCGGGCGGTAGCACTCGGCGTGTATGCGCTCGTTCCAGTCGTCGAAGGGCTCGGCGCCCGGCTCGCGGTCAATCAGGCCAGTCCAGGGGTTCTCGCGCGGCGGCTGGTAAAAGTGGCCGTGAACGACCAGCGCAATCGTCATCGAAGGCGGCTCCGTCTGCGTCTTGGAAAGGCTCGGGGCAAAGCTAACATGATTTCGGCGAGAATCAAACGGGGCGCAAAGACGAAGGCGGGGCGACTCGCTCGTAGTCGCCCCGCCTTCGCGTTCCTGCTTGCTCCCGTAAAGTTTACTGCGGCGCGCGGCCGTGGCTGCGGAGCGTCAAATCGAGCTGGCCCATGTCGTGGGAGAGACGGGCCTTGACGGGCACGTGGCGCTCGTCGTTCGTGACCCAGATGTTCATCTTGCCCTTGCCCTCGACGGGGCGGCCTTCGCCGAAGAGGTCAACCTCGATGCGCACGACGGGGACTTTGCCCAGCACGCTCTTCATCGCCTTCTTCTCGGCCACGACGCGCGCCGGCACCTGATAGACGCGGCCCGAGTCGCTGATGGCTATGTTGAAGCTCTGGCCTGGCGTGAGCGGCTGCGTGCGTAGGAAATAGACGGCGGAGACGATGTCCTGCGTTGGCCCTTCGAGCGCCGCGGTGACGACGCGGGGCGGCTGCGCCTGGTTGTTCGGGTCGCGCTCCGTCCACTCGACACGCTTGGTGCTCATGTCGAAGACGGCCTCGCTCGTGCGAAGGCGCTTGCCCTGCTCGTCAATCTTGCTGGTTTTAAGGGCGTGGAAGCCGTCGGGCTGAACGGTGGACTCAACGTGGTAGGTGAAGTTTATGCCGAAGAGCTTTCGAAACCAGCCCTTCGACTCGACGTGTGTCGTGAGCAGGAGCGGCTGCGGCTGGCCGTCGCCCTGCGCGCCCGCGGCCGGGCGGCTCGCCGTGAACTTGAGCTCCGCTATCTTTATTCCGCGCAAAAGGAGCTTCGAGAACTCGCCCTCATAGACGAGCTGTTCCGACGGCTCGAAGGGCATCACGGCCGGGACGGGCGCCTTCTCGGGTGTATGCTCTCTGGGCGTGTCGGACGCGAGCGCGATTGAAGAGAGTACAATCGAAATGACCGCGGCGGCCGTCGCTACGAGTAAACTTCTTCGAGGCATAGCGTTTTTTCCTTTTTCCCCTTTGGTTCTTACTTAAGGCCGGCCAGAACTGCCTTTAGGGCAAGCACGCCCCATGCCAGAAGTAAGCCCAGCGCCGCACGGTACTCCCGATACCTGAGATATAGCCCGGCGTCGAACTTCGTTTCGCCGCCCGCGGCCGAGCGGTACGGCGTCAGTCTGGGGAGGAAAAGCGGCACCGCCTCGGCGTAGCGCCGGTATTCGTCGCCGAATAGCTCGCCGAGCGTCGCCGCTTCGACGCGCATAACGGGCAGGTAGATGCCCATGAAAAGGAGCGCGAACGCGCCGCCCAGCGCCGCCAGAAGCCATAGGCTCGAGGACGCGGCGACCGTGAAGCCCAACCCCAGCACGAAGCTCCCCAGGTAAAGAGGGTTACGCGTGTAGGCGTAAGGGCCTGTGACGGCGAGCCGGTCGTTCTTTCTTATGTGGCCGGCCGCCCATGCTCTTATCAGCAACCCGAGGAGGGCGACGGCGCCGCCCGCCGCGAGCGTCCATGGGCGCGGGCGCGCGAGCGCGAGGAAGATCGCCGCGCACAGGAAGCCTAGAGGGACGCGCCAGCGCTGCGCCCACGTGCCGCCCCTACGCGCCAACGTCCTGCACCTCGACAGCAGCCCCCGCGGCCGCGCGCGCGCGGGCGAGCCTTTCGGCCGCCGCTTTGAGCGCGCGCGCGACGCTTATATCCATGCAGACCCACTCGGAGCAGGAGCGGCGGTGGCAGTCGGTGCGGCAGCCAATGTCGTCGCGCTCGACGCACACGTCGTCGGCGCGCGGCGAGCCGTTGCGCCACCACTCGGTGGGGCCGAACAGCCCGACGACGGGCGCGCCGGCCGCGACCGCGAGGTGAGTCGGCCCGGTGTCGCCGCCGACGTACAGACGCGCCCGACTTGCGAGCGACACGAAGCCCTTAAGCGTCGGGCCGGCCGGCACGGCAGCCCCCGCGCGAGAGCCGTCTGCGACTCTCTCGGCCAACTCGCGCTCGCCGGGGCCGTATGTGACGACCGAGCGCAGGCCGTGCCTCAAGTAAAGCTGGTCTGCCAGCGCGCCGAAGCGCGCGGCGTCCCAGAGCTTCGTGGGCCAGCCCCCGCCGGGGTTCAGAATCGCGAACTCCCGTCCAGAAATTTGGATTATCCCGTCCGCCTCACGCTCATGCTCGCGCGCGACGGCCACGTGGAACTCGAAATCGTCGGCGCTCTCGGGCGCGCGGACGCCCAGAGCGCCTTCCGCCAGAGCGAGGTTTTTCCTTATGACATGCGTGCGGGAAGGGACTTCGACCCGCTCGGTGAGCAGGAAGCGGCTGGCCGGCTCGCGCAGGCCCCCGCGCGAAAAGCCGACGCGCCGCGGCGCGCCCGAAAGCAGGGCGACGGCGGCGGATTTAAGGAGTCCCTGGAAGTCTAAGGCGATGTCGAAGGCCGAGGCGCGCAACCGACGCAACTGCTGGCGCGGTGCCAGCAGCGTCTCCCCAGACATCGGCACGCGCCTCAGCGCCTTCGTGTCCAGTTCGATGAGAGTATTTATGAGCGGGTTGTCCCGCAGAATTTCGGCAGCCCGCCGCTCGACCGCCCAGGAGATTTCCGCCCGCGGAAGCGCCCGCCGCACGGCCGCCAGGGCCGGCAGCGTGTGGACGATGTCGCCTATGCTCCCGAGTTTGACGAAGAGAATGCGCATTAAAACTCAAGACGAGCGACGCCCAAGACGGGGCCGCCGTCTTTCAATCGTCTCCCGTCACTTTGCCCAGCATCTCCGTGCTCGAATGGTCTTTGGGGTCGCCGACGATGCGCGTGCGGCCGCCGTAGGATCGTACCACATCGCGCTCGGGGACTGTCTCCTCCGTGTAGTCTGTGCCTTTGGCGTGAATGTCGGGGCGGAGCGCCAACAGCAGCTCCGTCACGGTCGGCTCGTGGAAGACCGTGACGTAGTCAACGGCGCGGAGCGATGCGATGACCTCTGCGCGCTCGCGCTCGGGGACGAAGGGGCGGCCTTGGCCCTTGAGGCGCCGCACCTGCTCGTCGCCGTTTATGCCGACGACGAGGATGTCGCCGAGCGCGCGGGCGGCTTCGAGGTAGCGGACGTGACCGACGTGCAGCAGGTCGAAGCAGCCGTTGGCGAAGACGACGCGCGCTCCGCCTTTGCGCGCAATCGCCACGCGCGCTATCAGCCGGTTGCGCTCAAGGATTCGCGCCGCGGCCGTCTGCCTCTGGTTGCCTTCCGCTTCAGGCATAAGTTTTAGACGGCCTCGCCCGCGCCCTCGACCGAGGCGAGTAGCTCGGCGGCGCTCACGGTCGCCGTGCCGCGCTTCAGGACGACGATGCCACCCGCATGGTTGGCGAGCCGGGCGGCGTCGCGGAAGCTCGCGCCCGAGGCGAGCGCGAGCGCGTATGTGGCGATTACGGTGTCGCCCGCCCCCGTCACGTCAACCGCGTCGTGCGAGCCGACGGCCGGGGCGGAGAAGACATCCTCGCCTTCTTCGACGAGCACGAAGCCGTTTTTGCCGCGCGTAACGAGCAGCGCCCGCAGGCCGAGCAGCGCTCGCAGGCGCTCGCCGGCCTCGGCGACAGCCTTGACGCCTTCGAGCGGCCGGCCCGCCCAGCGCTCGACCTCTTCCTCGTTCGGCGTGGCCGAGGTAAAGCCTCGGAAGGCTTCGAGCCGGAAGCGCGAGTCGGCGAGGAGGATTTTGCCGGCGGCCTCGCGCCGCACGAACTCCGTCACCGCCTCGCCGCCCGCGCCGTAGTTGTAATCGGAGACGACGACGGCCTCCGCCGACGCGAGCACGCCGCCGAGCCGCGCGCTCAGCTCGCCGGCGAGGGCCTCGCCCCCGGCGCCGCCCTCGTAGTCAACGCGTATGACCTGCTGCCGCGGCGAGTGTGCCTGGCCGGCGAGTATGCGCACTTTCGTCGTCGTGCGCAGGCCGGGCCGGACGATGACGCCGCCGCAGTCAACGCCCGCGGCTTCGAGCTTGTCAAGGAGGGCGCGGCCCGTCTCGTCGTCGCCGACCGCGCCGACGATTGCGGCCCGCGCGCCGAGCGACGCGAGGTTCAT
>DASPKR010000061.1:0-19403 GCA_035627975.1 Pyrinomonadaceae bacterium
CGCTCCCCGAGGGCGCTTTGGAGATGCTTTCGAGCGAGTTCGACGCGGTTCTGGCCGGGGCGTTCGGCGACCCGCGAGTGCCTTCCAACTGTCACGCAGAAGACATCCTCCTCGGGATGCGGCGCGGCTTGGACCTTTACATAAACCTCCGGCCCGTCCGGCTCTTGCACCCGCGCCTGACCCCCTTGCGCGACCGCGGCGTCGAAGAGATCAACTTCGTCGTCTTCCGAGAGAACACCGAGGGCGCCTACAGCGGCGCAGGCGGCTTTCTGAAGAAGGGGACGCCGGACGAGATAGCTACGCAGGAGGAGTTGAACACGCGCAAGGGCGTCGAGCGCATCGTCGTCGCGGCTTTTGAGTATGCGCGCTCGAAGGGCAAAAGGCGCGTGACGATGGCCGACAAGTCGAACGTGCAGCGCTTCGGCGGCGACCTCTGGCAGCGCGCCTTCCGCGAAGTCGCGGCGCGCTACCCGGAGGTGGAGGCCAACCACCAGTACGTTGACGCGACGGCGATGTTCATGGTGCTCGACCCCGCTCAGTACGGGGTTATCGTTACGAGCAACCTGTTCGGCGACATACTCACAGACCTCGGCGCGGCCTTGCAGGGGGGGCTGGGGCTCGCCGCCTCGGGCAACATCCACCCCGGCCGCGTCTCGCTCTTCGAGCCCGTGCACGGGAGCGCCCCTCCGCTCGCGGGGAAATCCGTCGCCAACCCGGCAGGAGCTATTCTGAGCGCGGCCTTGATGCTAGAATACCTCGGTCACGACGAAGCGGCGGCGGCAGTTGACGGCGCCGTGCGCGAGAGCATCGCCGCCGGCGAGACGACGCGCGACCTCGGCGGCGCGCTCTCCACCGGGCAGGCGGGCGCGGCGGTGCGGGAAAGAATCAGGAGGGAGTGATGAGTGCAGAATGCAGGGCGCGGAATTAAAGAAGGTGCTTTAATTCCGCGCCCTGCATTCTGCACTCCGCACCTGTCTTTATGACTAAGGGGCAAGAGACGGCGCAGCGTCTGATCGCGATACTGGTCATCATGGCGATGCTGGCCGTGATGGGCATACCGCCGACCGTCATCGTCTTCTTCGCCGTCGTGGTCTATTTCGTCTGGCGCGCCGTCCAGCGCTCGGAGCAGCAGGACATCAAGAACGTCTTCGACTTCTACGTCTCCGCCGCCGAAATCCTGCGCGACGACGAGAAGCGCTGGTACGGCTTCGAAATCCAGAGCGTCATAGCCGAGGGCGAGCGCATCTGCCGCCTCATGCCCGACGCGCCGCCGCTCGTCCACTTCGCCCTCGGCGCCCTGCACCACCGCGCGGGCGACTACGAGGCGGCGGCCGAGAGCCTCGCCTTCGTGCTCGAGGACGAGCGCGGCGACGAGAACCATCGGCTCTCGCCCTCGGCAGAGTTGCGCCGCTACGTCGAGGTGCTGCGCCGCATCGAGCGCGAGCCGACCGAGGCGCCCGTCACGATGGCCGCAGTCCGAAGCCTGGAGCGCGCGCGCCGCTCGCGCGCGGCCGCTATGCTCGAAGAGAGCCGCGCCAGGCTCGCCGGAGCGGCGGCCGCCGCGCGCCCCGAGCGCCCGGCCATCGAACAGCACCCGCACGCCGCGAAGGAGGATTCGGGCCTCCACGCCCTGCCCCCGAAGGCCCGCCCGCCCGTCGTCCCCACCCCGCAGGCGCCCCCGCCCATCACCGACGTGCTCCGCGACCTCTACGAGGAAGAGAAGAAGACCGCCTGAAGTGCGCCGCTGCGGCAGTCGCCTCGCTTTTCTGCTATAACAAAACGCAGTCATGCAGGTTGAGCCGGGGAAGAGAGTCGGCAGCTACGTCATAGAGGAGCCGGTAGGTCGCGGCGGGATGGGCGTGGTCTATCGAGGGCGCCACGCGACGCTGCCGCGCGCCGTAGCCATTAAGTCAATAAGCCCGCGCGGCGCGCACGACCTCCGAAGGATGCGCAGCCGCTTCGAGCGCGAGGCGTTCGTGCAGGCGCAGCTCGACCACCCCGGAGTCGTTAAGGTTTACGACTACGTCGTCTCCGAGCAGACCTACTTCATCGTCATGGAGTACGTCGAGGGGCGCTCGCTCGCGCAGCTCATACGCCAGGAGGGCGGGCCGCTCGAAATAAACCGCGCGCTCGACCTCTTCGAGCAAATACTCTCGGCCATTGCCTACGCGCACACCTTCACCTACCGCGACGAGCACGGCGCCACACACCACGGCATAGTCCACCGAGACCTCAAGCCCCCGAACATAATGGTCACCCCCGACGACCGCGTTAAGGTCACGGACTTCGGCATCGTCAAGCTGGTGGGCGCAGCGGCGACCGACACGTCGAACGTGGCCTACGGCTCGCCGCGCTACGTCTCGCCCGAGCAGGCAGGCGGCGAGCCCGTCGGCCAGCGCTCCGACATCTACTCGCTCGGCACGATTCTCTACGAGATGCTCACGGGCGAGCCCCCCTTCGGCGGGCCTTCGGGCTCGAAGGATATGACGCGCACGGAGATACTTCGCGCGCACCGCGAGCAGCAGCCGCGCCCGCCGTCGGAGCTGAACACCGAGGTGACGCCCGAGATAGAGCGCGTCGTGCTGCGCGCGCTCGAAAAGAAGCCGGAGCGGCGCTTCGCGTCTGCCGCTGACTTCCTCCGCGCTCTCCGACGCGCCAGCGGGCGCGACCCGTCCGTGGCCGACTCGGCCGGCGCGTCAGGCCACACGTCACTCAAGGGCGGCGCAGGCACAGGCGCGCTCGGCGAGACTACGGACGAGATTCTTCAGGACGCATACCACACGCAGCCCATCTCCGCGGGCTCCTGCCCGGAGTGCGGCGCGGCCGCCGGGGCCGGCGACTCCGTGTGCGCGACGTGCGGCCACGACCTGACGGCCTCGCCCGCGACGGCCGACCTGGCCCGCCGCGACGCGACGGCACGGCAGGCGAGGCAGGGCGTAAAACTCTTCGCGGCCGTCGGCGCGCTCTCGCTCCTTCTAATCTCGCTGGTCTATTTCGTGCGCCTGCGCGGCCTCGACTCGGCGCGCGAGCCGAAGGGCGCCGCCGTTGTCGTCGCGACCCCCGCCCCGACCACCGCCGCGGCTCCCGGCCGTGACGAAGGCGTTCCGGCCGGCCCCCTCGCGCTGCTCGGAGCCGCGGTCAAGGTTGACTCGACCTTCGACAGCTACAACACGCGGCCGCTCACGGACGGCGTGACGGACGTGCGCGAGATCGCCTCGATGCGCTTCAACCAGGGCAACTGGGTCTCGGCCGAGAGCCCCGACGCGCACTGGATAGAGCTCGACTTCGGCGGGCGCGCGCGCGTCACGGCCGTCTATCTCTTCTGGGGCTTCGACCGGGGCCGCTACATGCCCTCACGCCGCGTCGAGCTGCAAGTGCCGGACGGCGGCGCGGGCGGCTGGCGCGCAGTCTCCGCCCTCGACCCCGGCTCCAATTACGACCGCGCCGCCTTCGAGTTCGAGCCCGTCACGACGGCACGGCTGCGCGTCTTCCAGCCGCCGCAGCAGGGGCCTTCCAACCGCCCCTTCGTCATGTGGGTTCGCGAGGTGCAGGCGTTCGGGACGAAAGAGAGCAGGCAGTAGAAAGATGCTAACCGCCGAGATAATCGCCGTCGGCTCCGAGCTGCTGACGCCCTTCAGGACTGACACCAACAGCCTCTGGCTGACGGACAAGCTCAACGGCGTCGGCATCGAGGTCAAGCTAAAGACCGTCGTGGGCGACGACGACGCGCGCCTCGAAGAGACCATACGCGACGCGCTCAAGCGCTCCACCTGCGTCGTCGTCACAGGGGGCCTCGGCCCCACGGAGGACGACATCACGCGCAAGATAGCCGCCCGCGCCCTCGGCCGCCGCCTCGCCCTAGACGACCGCGTGCTCGAAGACATACGGGCCAAGTTCATGCACTGGGGCCGCAAGATGCCGGAGATAAACGCGCGGCAGGCGATGGTCGTAGAGGGCGCCGAAGTCCTCGACAACCCGAACGGCACCGCGCCCGGCATGTACATCGAGCACGAGGGCCGGGTCGTCATCCTTCTGCCCGGCCCGCCGCGCGAGATGAAGCCGATGTTCGAGACCCACGCGCTCCACAAGCTCTCCGAGAAGGCAGGCGGAGTCAGCGTCGCGCGCCGCGTCCTGCGCGTCGCCGGGATGGGCGAGTCGGCCGTGGACGAGCGCATCGCGCCCATCTATACGCAGTACAAGAACCCGCAGACCACCATCCTCTTCAACCAGTCCGAGATAGAAGTCCACCTCACGGCGCAGGCGCGCACCGAGGCCGAGGCCGAGCTACTTCTCGACGGGCTCGCCGGCCAGATAGAAGAGCGGCTCGGCGACGCCGTCTTCGCCTTCCGCGGCGAGATGATGGAGGAGGTCGTCGGCCTGCGACTGGCCGTCAGCGGCTTCACCATCGCCGTCGCCGAGAGCTGCACGGGCGGCCTCGTCGCGCACAGGCTGACGGAAGTCCCCGGCTCGTCGTCATACTTCATGGAGGGCGTCGTCACCTACTCGAACGAGGCGAAGACGCGGCTGCTCGGAGTCCCGGAGGAGTTGATAGCGGCGCACGGGGCCGTCAGCGCCGAGGTGGCCGAAGCGATGGCCGAGGGCGTCAAGGCGCGCGCCGGGACGGACTTCGGCCTCTCCGTCACGGGCATCGCCGGCCCTTCGGGCGGCACGCCCGAGAAGCCCGTCGGCCTCGTTTTCATAGCACTCTCCGACGACGCGCACACCCAGCACCGCCGCGTGATGCTGCCCGGCGACCGCCACCTCATACGCTGGCGCGCCTCGCAGGCCGCCCTAGACCTCCTGCGCAGGCGTTTAATTTGATGGCGACGCTCCTGTTGATGTGCGGCCTGCCGGGCTCGGGCAAGACGACGCTGGCGAAGCGGCTCGAAGTCGAGCGCGGCGCCCTCCGGCTCACGCCCGACGAGTGGATCGTGAGGCTGTTCGGTGCGGATTTGACGCCGCCCGCGCTCGACTGGTGCCGCGACCCCGTCGAGGCCGTGCAGTGGTCTGTGGCGGAGCGCGCGCTTCAATTAGGCGTCAGCGCCATACTCGACTTCGGCTTCTGGTCTCGCTTGGAGCGCGAAGAGTTCAGAGCCCGAGCCGCCGCGCTCGGCGCCGGCTCGGAAGTCCACTTCCTCGACGCGCCGCGCGAGGTGCTTCTGTCCCGCCTGAGCGCGCGGAACGCCGAACGGCCTCACGGCACTTTCCGCGTTACCGAAGCGCAGCTCGACCTATGGCTGGGCGTGTTCGAGCCGCCGACCGCCGGCGAGCTTGAGCCGCGCCCCGCCGGTTAGCGGCGGCGCCGTTCCTTGTCGTCGCGCTCGGCCGCTTGCTATAGTCGCTCGCCGTTCTACCATACCGCCCGCGGGGCCTGTTCATTGCTTCACGCGCTCGTACTGCTAGCGGCGTACCTTTCGGGCTCGATACCTTTCGGGTATCTCCTGGTGCGCGCGCGGGGCGGCGGCGACGTTCGGCAGACCGGCTCAGGCGGGACGGGCGCGACGAACGTGACGCGAAGGGCGGGGAAATGGGCGGGCCTTGCGACGCTCGCGCTCGATGCGGCGAAGGGCGCGCTCGCCGTCGTGCTCGCGCGCGGGCTGCTCGGGGCGGGGGCCGGCGCCGAGTGGTGGGTGGCCGGGGCGGCGCTCGCCGCGGTCGCGGGCCACGTCTTCCCCGTGTGGCTGGGCTTCCGTGGCGGCAAGGGCGTAGCCACCGGCCTGGGGGCGTTTCTGGGCCTTGTGCCGCTGGCCGTTCTGTGCGCGCTGCCCGTCTTCGTGCTCGTCGTCGCGGCGACGCGCTACGTCTCGCTCGGCTCGATTACGGCCGCGGCGGTGCTCCCCGTCTGCGTCTGGTTGCTCGCGGGGCGCGACGCCGGCCCGGCCTTCGCGGCCGCGCTCGCGGGAGGCGCGCTCATTATTTTCATGCATCGCGCCAACATCGGCCGCCTCCTGCGCGGCGAAGAGAGCAAGCTGAAGCTGTGAGCGGGCGGCAGAAATCCATGCGGGTCGCGGTGATGGGCGCGGGCGGCTGGGGGACTGCGCTGAGCCTTCTGGCGGCGCGGGCCGGGGGCGCGGTGCGGCTCTGGTCGCGCAACGCCGCAGTCGTCGAGAGCACTAACGGCAAGCGGGAGAACACGGCGTATCTCGCGGGCCACAGGATACCCGATTCCGTCACGGCGACGTGCGACGCGGGCGAGGCGCTCGAAGGCGCAGAGGTGGTGATTCTCGCCGCCCCCTCGCACGCGACGCGCGAGCTTCTCGGGCGAGTTCGCGGCCGAACGGAGCCGGGCGCCGTCTTCGTCAGCGCGACGAAGGGCATCGAAGTCGAGACTGGGAAGCGCATCTCGGAGCTTGTCGCCGACGTGCTGGGCGGCGACGCGGGCGCGCGCTTCGTCTGCCTGTCGGGGCCTTCATTCGCGCAGGAGGTCGCGGCCGGCAGGCCGACGGCGGTCGTGGCCGCCGGCTCCGACCCCGGCCTGGCGCGTCTTGTGCAGGGCGCGCTGAGCGTGCAGAATTTCCGAATCTACACGAACGACGACGTGACCGGAGTGGAGCTCGGCGGCGCCTCGAAGAACGTCATGGCGCTCGCCGCGGGTATGGTCTCGGGGCTGGGGCTCGGGGCGAACAGTGTGGCGGCGCTCATAACGCGCGGCCTCGCCGAGATGACGCGGCTCGCCTGCGCCTTCGGTGCGAGACCCGAGACGATGACGGGCCTCGCAGGTCTTGGCGATCTGGTGCTCACATGCACGGGCGGCCTGTCGCGCAACCGCCGCGTCGGCGAAGAGCTCGGCCGCGGGCGCTCTCTCGGCGAAGTGCTCGCAGGCATGAGCGAGGTGGCCGAGGGAGTGCGGACGGCGCGCGCGGTAAAACTCTTGGCCGACCGCAGCGGCGTCGAGATGCCCATCACGGCGGAGGTCAACGCCGTGCTCTACGAAGGCAAGGGCGCGCGCGAGGCGGTCGAGAGCCTCATGTCCCGCCCGCTCAAGGGCGAGTTCGATGGCTACGAGTCTTGAAAGATGGCTGAAGACGTTAAGGTGATAGTGACGAACCGCGCGGCCTTCCACGAGTACCACATACTCGCCACCTACGAGGCCGGGGCGGTGCTGACGGGGACGGAGGTCAAGAGCGTGCGCGGCGGCCAGATTCAGCTCAAGGAGTCCTACGTCGGCGTGCGCGACGGCGAGGCGTGGCTGTTTAACGCGCACATCGCTCACTATTCGCACGGCAACCGGCAGAACCACGACCCCGTGCGCACGCGAAAACTCCTGCTCAACCGCCGCGAGATAGACCGCCTCGAAGAGGAGGCGACCGTCAAGGGGATGACGCTCGTCGTCACCCGCGTTTATCTGAAGAAGGGCCGCGTCAAATTTGAAATAGGCGTGGCTCGTGGTAAAAAATTGTACGACAAGCGCGAGACCGAAATGCGGCGCACCCTCGACCGGGAGACGCGCGCACAGTTGAAGGAGCGCGCCAAAGGATGAGGGGAATTAAGACTATGGAGATTCAGACCAGCAACCGCCCCGCAGCCGAGGCCGACGTTCAGGCCGTCGCAGTCGCCGTCTTCAAGGACGAGAGGGCCGACGAGGGGCTGCTCAAAGACCTTGATGCTGCGACGGGCGGGCTCGTCCGCTCGGTACTCGAATCCGAAGAGCTAAAGGGCAAGGAGGGCGAGACCGCCTACATTCACCTCGCGCCCTCGGGCGGCGGCCTCAAGGCCGCGCGGCTGCTACTCGTCGGCGTCGGCGAGCGCGAGGGGTACGGGCTCGCGCAAGTCTCGCAGTTCGCGGGGACGGCCGCGCGGCTCCTGCGTGCGCGGAACGTCAAGACAGTCGGGCTAGTGCCGCGCGCCGAAGGCGTGGCGGCCGGGCGGGCGGCCTCGTCGGCGGTCGAGGGCGCCGTCATGGCTCTGTTCGAGCCGGACAAGTACCGCACCGTTGACAAGGAGGAGAGGACTGTTGACCGCCTCGTCGTCATCGTCGAAGGCGCCGACGGCGCCGAATTGAAGCGCGGCGCCGAGCGCGGCCGCATCGTCGGCGAGTCGGTCAACTTCACGCGCGACCTCGCCAACGAGCCCGGCGCTTACATGACGCCGACCATAATGGCCGAGCGCGCGCAGGAGATCGCAAACGAGTTCGGCCTCGACATTGACGTGCTCGACCGAGCCCGGATGGAGCAGGAGGGCATGGGCGCGCTCTTGAGCGTCGCAGCCGGCTCCGACCAGCCGCCCAAGATGATGGTGCTCTCCTACATGCCCGACGGCAAATCGGCGGTCGAGGACGGCGAGGAGTACCTCGCTCTCGTCGGCAAGGGCATCACGTTCGACACGGGCGGCATCTCGCTCAAGCCGGGCGAGAACATGGAGTTGATGAAGTACGACATGACGGGCGGCGCGACAGTCCTCGGCGTCATGCGCGCCGTCGCGCAGCTCAAGCCTCCCTTCCCCGTGCTCGGCATCGTCCCCTCTACGGAGAACATGCCGTCGGGCAAGGCCACGAAGCCCGGCGACGTTGTGCGCGCCATGTCGGGCAAGACCATCGAGGTCATAAACACGGACGCCGAAGGCAGGCTCATTCTCGCCGACGCCGTCTCTTACGCCAAGAAGCTCGGCGCCACCAAGATAATTGACATGGCGACTCTGACCGGCGCCGTCTCCATCGCCCTCGGCGACGTGAACACAGGCGTAATGGGGACGGATCAAGAGCTCATAAACGAGATAATCGAGGCGGGCCGCGAGGTCGGCGAGAAGTTCTGGCAGCTCCCGCTCGACAAGGAGTACACCAAACAGATCAAGTCCGACATAGCCGACATCAAAAACGTCGGCGGGCGCAAGGCCGGCACCATCACGGCCGCGGCCTTCATCAAGGAGTTCGCCGACGGCGTCTCCTGGGCGCACCTCGACATCGCCGGCACCGCCTGGGGCGACGAGGCCAAGCCGTACCGCGCCAAAGGCCCGACGGGCGTCGCCGTCCGCACGCTCGTCAACTTCATCGAGCGCGCGGCCAACTCCGGCGCCGCGAAGTAGTCGAGCTCCTTCAGCGAAAGCTTCGGGGGCCGGGGCCTCCCGCTCGGGAGGCCCCGGCCCCCGCTTTTGTGAACCCTTCGGGCGGCCCGGCGTCTAAAATATTGTCGGCAAATCATAAAAAAGTCGTTGCAAATATCGCGGCGTTCGTGTTGGAATGTGCGGCAAGAGGCGAAGGGAGCGGTTGACAAAAGTCTGTCCTCGCCCCCCTCGGCGGCCGCCCGGGGTGACGCGCCGCCCCTTCGCCCGAAACCGCTAGCCGGCCGGCACGCATCAAAGGGATTCCGGGCGCGACGAGACCGCCGGTTTTCTGGTATATTACCGCCGTCGGGCCGTCCTCTCCGCCCGCGAACGTTTGCCGGGGCGCGCTGCCGCTGTAGCCCCGCGCCCGCGGAAGTCTCCCGAAGTTTGGTCGAGGCACGGTGGTTGACTACTACAAAGTTCTGGGGGTAAAGCGCACGGCGACGGCGGCCGAGATAAAGTCGGCCTACCGGCGCCTGGCGCGCCAGCGCCACCCCGACTTAAACGGCGGCGCGGAGGCGGCCGCGCGCGAGTTCGCGCGAATCTCTCTGGCCTACCGCACGCTCAGCGACCCGCACGAGCGCGCCTACTACGACTCCCAACTCAGGCGCGCGGCCTCGGCCGACTTCGGCGGCTCAGTCCTTCGCTCTAACAACCCGCACGCTCAGCGCATGCGGCGGGCGGCCGTGCAGGCACGCTTCGACCGCGTCGTTGACCGGCTCATAGAGGCCGAGCGCCGCGAGACCTTCGCGCTACAGCAGGCCGTCTTCACGACGGTCACGCTGTTCCTCTCGACCTTCTTCGTGGCGATGTTCAAGCCGCGACTCTGGGACGGCTTCCAAATCGTCGGCCGCGCCATCGTCTTCACGCTCTTCGTCATAGGGCTGTGGCATCTGGCCGTCCGCCTCAAGGCCTGCTTCGAGCACTACACCTACAAGCCGAAGTCCATACACGACTCGATCATCAACGCCGAGGGCGCGAAGCCCGACAAGCCCTTCACGCGCTTCGCCGCCTCGACCTTCCTTGTGCTCGGCTACGCGGCGAGCCTCGCGGCCGGCCTCTTCGTAGGCTCGCAGGCGCAGTACATCACATTATTCAACGACCTGCCTTACCTCTTCGGCCAGCACGTCCGCTTCGACCTCTTCTTCTACCCGCCCATCGCCGTCCTCATCGTGGACACGATGCACACCGTCGCCTCCAAGATAGACTGACCCCGCAGGCCCCCGCCGCCTAAGCCTTGCGCACGCGGGGGGCCTCGTGTATATTTCGCCGCTAGAAGACGCCCCTGAAGGGCGCCCGCAACTAACAGCCGAATACATTGAATGACGCCGCGGCGGCAGGTAGCACGGAGCCCGGCCCCGTGCTTCGACTCTCGCTCGGAAGGGTAAAGTTTAAGAGTTTGCTAATCCCGGAGACTCGAACGAAACAGGTGAAGGCCACACAAGAGCGCGCGCGCCCCGCGCCGCGACACGACGCCGGCGGCAGACCGGCCGACGCACGTTCAGCCCCGCCACCACGTGCCTGAGCGAGCTTTGCCGTCCGGCTTCGCAAGGGAGGAGCCGTCCGATGGCAAAGCGGATAACGGAACGCCAGCGCCTAGCCCTCAAACTCGAAGACCTCTCCGACTCGGAGGTCAACGAAGTTCTCGACTACATCTCGATAATGGAGACGATGCGGCGCGCCGTGGCGATGCCCGGCGTCTGGGAGGACGACCTCGTAGCGGCCCTGGCGGAATCGCCCGAGAACGCGCGCGCCCGCCAAGCCTTCGAGTGGGAAGCGGTGCGGCGCCGCGCCGAGCGCCGCGCGGCGCTCAGCTACGCCGCCCGCGCATGAGCGGAAAGACCAGGCCGCAGCAAGGTTCCCGTCAAGCGCGCGCCCCGCGCCCGCGACACACGCGCGGCGCGGCCGCCGTTTTCTTACTTATCCTCACGACCACGGCGCTCGCCGCCTCTCCCCGTCAGTCCACGCTCACGCCCCAGCAGCATGCGATAGAAGTCGAGCGGGCGAGGCTCTCGTCCGCGGACGTCGAGGAGCGGCGCGATGCAGTCATGCGCCTCGGCGCGATGGGGCGGCCCGAAGCCTCCCGCGCGGCCGCCGCGGCGCTCGCGGACGCGTCGCCGGTGGTGCGTGCGACGGCCGCGCGCGCAATCCTCTCGCTCGGGCCGGGCGAGACTTCGACCCTGATACTGCCGCTGCTCAGAGACCGCGACGAGTTCGTGCGCCGCGAGGCCGCATACGCTCTGGGCTTCACTCGCAGCCACGTAGGCGTGGCGGAGTTGATACGCCTGCTTGAAGCGGACAAGCAGGCTTCCGTGCGGGCGGCGGCGGCCGTGGCGCTCGGGCAGATAGGCGACCCCTCGGCGGCGACGGCGCTAGCCGGGGCGCTCGCGCGGAGGCTCCCGGCCCGCGGCCTTCTGGCGCGCATCACGCGGCGTAGAGTGGAGGAGGACGAGTTCGTGCGCCGCGCCTCGGCCGTCTCGCTCGGCCAGCTCAGGAGCCGCGAGGCGGTTCCCGTTCTCATCACTACGCTCTCGGACGAGCGCGCGCCCGCCGACGTGCGCCGCGAGGCCGCCCGCGCCCTCGGGCTGATAGGCGACCCCTCAGCCGAGGCGGCCCTTCGAGCGGCCGTCATCTCGAACGACCCGCACCTCGCGACCACGGCCTTCGAGGCCCTGCGCAAACTCGGCCGCGCGCCCGGCGGCCCGACCTAAACTCTCGCCCGAATAAAAAATGGCCGGGGAGGCGACGACCTCCCCGGCCATTTTTTATGCTCACCCAGTCCGTCTAGGCTTCGGACTTCTCGCCCCGGCCCTGCCCGCGGCGCGCGACCTTCGCGGCCGGAAGCGGTAGCGCCGCGCCGCCGGACTTCGCGGCGGGCTTGTCCTGCTCGTCGTCGTCGTAGTCGGCCACGTCCGTGATGAGCGCGCCGCCCGAGCGCTTCGAGAAGGTAAGCTTGGTGCCGCCCTCGTTCATGTCAACGTGGACGAGGTCGCCTAAGCCAACCTGCTCGGTCGCCACCAGGTTCGACAGCGGATAGACGAGGAAGCGCTCGATTGCCCGCTTCAGGTGGCGCGCGCCGTACTTGAAGTCAATGCCCTCGTCGAGCAGGAAGTCCTTCGCCGCGTCCGAGCAGTGGAAGACGAACTTCGTGCCGGCGCCCTTCATGATGCGATCCTGCACGGCCTGGAGCTCGAGCTCAAGAATCTGCTTGAGGTGGTGCTCCTTCAAGCTGCGGAAGACCACTACCTTGTCAATGCGGTTCATAAACTCCGGCGAGAACTTGCGCCGGGCCGCCTCGACCGCCGTGCGGTAAATCTTCTGGTCAACCTCGGTGTCGTTCGGGTTCTTCTCGCCCTTCGCCGGGGCGAAGCCGATGCCGCCGGTGATCAGTTCCGACATCTCGCGCGCGCCCAAGTTCGAGGTCATGACGACCATCGTCTTCGAGAAGTCGACGCGGCGGTTGTCGCCCAAGGTGAGCGTCGCCTTGTCGAGTATGCCGAGCAGGAGCTGCCACAGAGAGTCGGAAGCCTTCTCTATCTCGTCGAATAGGACGAGAGAGAGCCGCGTGTCTTCGGTGTGGAAGCGGTCGAGGTTCTCCTGCGTGAGCATGGGCGAGGTCTCGCGGTGGCCGAGGTAGCCCGGCGGGCTGCCGATGAGCTTCGCTATCTCGTGCGAGTGCTGGAACTCGGCGCAGTCAATCTTTATGACCGCGTTCTGGTCGCCGAACAGCACCTCGGCCGCCGCCTCGACGACGCGAGTCTTGCCGGAGCCCGTCGGGCCCAGGAAGAGCATCGTGCCGACGGGGCGGTTCGGCGGGTTCATCCCGGCGAGGAAGATTTGGTAGAGGCCGCTCATGCGGCGCACCGCTCGCTCCTGGCCTACGATGCGCGCGCCGAGCTTCTCCTCGAACTCCTGCGCGCGGGGGCTTTTCTGGTCGGGGTCAAGAAGAACCGTGTTGGTTGTCGTCGTCTCTTTTTCCATCGCTGCAACCATGATTCTGACTCCTTCGCCTGGAGCGACGCCGGCGCGCGTCGTCGGCTTGCGGCGGGCCGCCACATTTGGCGACCGCCGGCCGCGAGGGCCGCGTCGGCACTACTGCTCCATGCAAAGAGCGAACCGCTGTCCTCTTTGATGAGTCGTTTTCAGACGTGGTTTGCTTACAGCGCTGGCCGGGGGGGACGGCGCCGGGTAACGTGAGCACTATATATACGACTGAGCGCCTTTTGTCACCCTAAATATTCGGGCCGCGAAAGTTTTTACGAGCGGCGCGCCGCGCTGTAAAAAATTCCGGCGTGACACTTTCCGGCAGCGCGGGGCTGACAAATAACGTCGGGCTCCAACTTTAGTATGCCGGCCGGCGGCGCCGGGCCACACCTAAATGTGAAACCGCGGGCGCGGGATGGAGCAAAGCGTGCGGGGCGAGGGGCGCGGCGGGCGGGCGAAAGAAGAAGGCGCGGCGGGTTGCCCGGCCGCGCCTCCCCGCTCGGGTTTGGTTGCCCGCCTCAGTCGTAATATTCAAGGCCGAGGTGGGTGATCAGGTCTTCGCCGCGCAGGTGGCGGAGCGTGTTCTTGAGCTTCATGAGCTGTATGAAGATGTCGTGCTCGGGGTAGAGCCCCGGAGCCGTCATCGGCGACTTGAAGTAGAAGGAGAGCCACTCCTGTATGCCGCGCATCCCGGCGCGCTGCGCGAGGTCGAGGAAGAGCGCGAGGTCGAGGACGATGGGCGCGGCGAGGATTGAGTCGCGGCAGAGGAAGTCAATCTTTATCTGCATCGGGTAGCCGAGCCACCCGAATATGTCTATGTTGTCCCACCCCTCCTTGTTGTCGCCGCGCGGCGGGTAGTAGTTGATGCGGACGACGTGCGAGAAGTCCTTGTAGAGCTGCGGATAGACCTCGGGCTGGAGTATGTACTCGAGGACGGAGAGCTTCGACTCCTCCTTCGTCTTGAACGACTCGGGGTCGTCGAGGACTTCGCCGTCGCGGTTGCCGAGTATGTTGGTGGAGTACCAGCCGTGCAGGCCGAGCATGCGCGACTTCAGGCCCGGCGCCAGTATGGTCTTCATCAACGTCTGGCCGGTCTTGAAGTCCTTGCCGCAGACGGGGACGTTCATCTCGGTCGCAAGCTCCAACATGGCCGGGATGTCAACGGTCAGGTTGGGGGCGCCGTTGGCGAAGGGGACGCCCGACTTGAGCGCGGCGTAGGCGTAGATCATAGAGGGCGCGATGGCCTTGTGGTTGTCGCGCATCGCCTGCTCGAAGGACTTCAGCGTCTTGTGGACGGCGTGCGGCCTGAGGAAGATTTCGGTCGAGGCCGCCCAGACCATCACGAGGCGCGAGCAGCGGTTGCGCCGCTTGAACTCGGCAATCTCCTCGACGAGCTGCTCGGCCAGCTCGAACTTCGTCTTGCCCTCCTTGACGTTCGTGCCGTTCAGGCGCTTGACGTACTGCTGGTCGAAGACGGCCTTCATCGGCTTTATCTTCTGGAGCGGGGCCTTGAGCTGCGCGAGCAGCTCCTTCTCCAACACGCCGGCCGTGAGCGCCGCCTCGTAGGCCGAGTCGGGGAAGATGTCCCACGCGCCGAAGACTATGTCGTCGAGCCCGGCGAGCGGGACGAAGTCCTTGATGAGCGGCGAGCGGTTGTCGGTGCGCTTGCCGAGCCGGATCGAGCCCATCTGCGTGAGGCTCCCGACGGGCTCGGCAAGGCCCTTCTTGACGGCCTCGACGCCCGCGATGAAGGTCGTGCTCACGGCCCCGAGGCCGACGAGCAGCACCCCGAGCTTCCCTTTGGCCGGCGCTATCTCTACGCCCTTATTCTCTGTTGACAAGTTTGCTGTTCTCCTTTGGAAATGTCCCGTCGAGGATAGCGGAGGCGAGCCCCCCGCGTCTTGTCATATCTTGCGCAAAAAGGGCGGGGGATTGCTCCGAAGCTCGGAGGCGGCGCAAGGCCCGTGCGGCGGGCTCGGGCGCGGGCCCGATGCGGTCGCAGGCGGCGCGGTACTCTATTACAGCCACCCGTGCCACCGGGCGCCTTCCGTGCAATAGACTACCGGCCGCTTCCGTGATACTATCCCGCCCGTTTCAAACGTGCGGAGGGCACCCTTCGTCCTCGTGCTGTCAGGCGCATCCTGTTCCCATACCGCTTTCAGCCTCCGCCCTTACGCTCCGGATTTCCCGAAACGCTTCCCGACACGGAGCCGCCCGGCTCGGCCGCCGAAACGCCTACGGAGGAGTTTTGCCTTGTTCGTTGCCCGCCCTCTTGTGCCAACCGCGGCGGCGCATGCCCGCGAACATTGTGGATCGGCTAGTAGCCCCCAACTCTGAAGGAGAAAACCTGTGACTTCCCCCACGCACCCGCTACGCTCAACGTTCCTGCGGCTCACCCTGGTGCTGGCCGCCGTCTGTGTTGTCGGTTCCCCCGTCTGGCGCGTGAGCGCGAGCGGCCCTTCCGGGCACGGGCCCGTCCGACTGAAGAATCCGGGTGCCTCGCAACTGCGTGGCGTGCTGCCCGCAGGGATGGCGGCCACTGGCGCGGCGCCGTCGGCCGCCATCCCTGCGGTGACAGCGACCACCGGCAGCACCGGCTCTGCCACGCCCGCGGCGGTGGAGAATAAACAGCCCACCCAGGCCATGCGCTGGATCATCGCCACCCAGGGCATCTTCCCGTCCGACGGCGGGGGCAACGGGAGCGGGTTCGCTGATGAAACGCCCTACATCTCAGAGGTGCGCCTGTTGTCATATGATACTGCTCTGCCCCAGGGATGGCTCGAGTGCAACGGGGCTTTACTTCAGGTCATTCCAAACGCCGCACTATTCTCGCTGATAGGCTACACTTATGGCGGCGGTGGCTCGACCTTCGCCCTGCCCGATCTGCGCGGGCGTGTGCCGGTGGGCATCGGCCAGGGCGCGGGCATGTCCGACGTCCTCCGCGGTCAGAAATTCGGCGCGGAGACTAACACTCTGACCACGGCCAGTCTGCCCGCGCACACACACAGCGTCAACAGCGGGGCTACCGGCTCCACCGGCTCCGGGCTGGCGCTGGTCAACGCGCAGCCTTCGCTGGGCCTCCGCATGGGGGTCGTCTCCAATTCATTCGATATCTCCAACGTCGGCACGGTGCGATTCTTTGCCGGCAGCATTTATCCTACAGGCTTCGTGGCCTGCGACGGCCGCTCGCTCTCGACGTTTAGCTTCCTCGCTCTTCATGCAAAGCTGGGCTATACCTTCGGCGGTAGCGGCAATAACTTCAACGCGCCCGACCTGCGCGGGCGCACCCCGATCGGCAAGGGCCAGGGCGACGGCCTCACCAACCGCACCCTCGGCCAGCAGGTCGGCTCGGAAAACATCACCTTCTCTGTGAGCGATATGCCCCAGCACACGCACTCCCACCCCGGCGGCGCGACCGGCCCGGCGGGTGGCGCGGGACAGTCACATTCCACCATGCAGCCCTCGCTCGTGCTCAGACCGGCGCTCTCCCTTACTGGGAGCTATAATAGTTTTGAGAGTTTCGGAACGCCGACCCCGGCCGTTGGTGAAGTGCGTTTCTTTGCTTATAACGGTGAGCTGCCCACCACTAACCTGTGGGTGGAGTGCGACGGCTCGGTGCATCCGACGAGTGATTTCGACGACAACTACAATTTCGAAGTCTATAGCTCTTTGGTCGGCGGTACCTATGGGGGTGATGGGTTCGAAAGCGTGGGTTTGCCCGACCTGCGAGGGCGCGCCACTGCCGGCATCGGCAGCGGGCCGGGCCTGACCGCGCGCACGTTGGCTCAGAAGTTCGGGCTGGAGACTGTGCCCGCGCTGGGCATTAACAACCTGCCCGCGCACACACACGAATTGACCACCGACATGGAGATCACCAAGAAGGATTCCACGGACCCCGTGCCCGTCGGCTCTTCCTTCACCTACACGCTCAGGATATACAACCGCGGCCCCAGCATCGCGCACAACGTCACGGTCACCGACGCCGTCCCCGCCGGCCTCACCGTCACGGGCGTCTCACTCCACGGGACGAGCGACTTCACCGGCACGGGCTGCGCCCCCGCCGGCAACTCAGTCACCTGTAACCTCGGCACGATGCGCGTCTTCGACAACACCTTCGACGGGGCGGTCAAGAAAGGCAAGGTCATCGTCAACATCACGGCGACGGCCTCGCTGCCGGGGCAGTACACGAACGTGGCGGGCGTTGACGCCGACGAGGCCGACACCAACGCGTCGGACAACATAGCCAGCCAGACGACCACCGTCCTGGGCGTCGCCTCGGTCGAGGTCACGCCCGACGCCGTGCCGGGCGGCTCGAACTGCCAGAAGGCCCTCGTCAAAGTGACTCTGACGGGCGTCGCGCCCTACGACACATTCGTCTCGCTCTCGGACGACCTGACGGCGACGACAAACATCCCGGCCTTGCCTTCGCCGCTGTCCCTACGCATCCCGCAGGGACAGTTAATGGCCACCTTGCCCATTGACACCAGCCAGCTGACGGCAACGCAGGCGGGGCAGGTGACGGCAAGCTTCGGCGACTCGTCGGCCTCGGCGCCGCTCACTGTCAAGCCCATCGGCGTGCGCCACATCACGGTCTCGCCGGGGCTCGTCGAGGGGGGGCTACAGCAGGCGACGGCCACCGTCACGCTCGACTGCGCCCCGTCGTCGCCCGTCTCGGTCGTGCTGAAGTCGAGCAAGCTGTTCGCGGCGAAGTTCATAGACCCGACGACTAGCACGGCGGCGCAGCCGGTGACGGCGCTGATGACCACGAAGCAGGCCAACTTCACGATAGAGACCTACTCGGTGGGCTCCAACGTCGGCGTCAATATAAGCGCGGAGGGGGAGGACAACGTGCAGAAGAACTCCAGGCTAGACGTGCTCGCGCCCACGCCTTGATGCGGGGGCGCCATATGAGGCGCGGCCGCGGCGTGAACCGCCCGCGGCGAAGATGTCCGTAAACAAGAACAGCCACCTTGCGGTGGCTGTTCTTGTTTCACGGAGATTTGGCGTCCCGTACGGGAGTCGAACCCGTGTCGCCGCCGTGAAAGGGCGGTGTCCTAGGCCACTAGACGAACGGGACGCGAGCGGTTTTCTACCGGAAAACGGCGACGTTTAAGTTAACGTGCGCCCCGCGGGCGTGTCAACCGGGCGAACCCGTCCGGCGCTCACCTGCGCGCGCGGAAGACGAGGAAGTAGTCCATCCGGTCGCCTTTGACGAAGTCGTGACGTTCGGCGAGCGCGAAGCCGGCGCGCTCGGCCTCCTTAATCACGACTTCGGCCGAGACGCCGTGATCGTCGCCCGAGCCCTCTCGGTCAATGACGCCGACGCGCGCGCCGTCGCGAAGCGCCGCACGAAGGCGCTTGAGCAGCACCACGGGCTGCGCGATCTCGTGGTAGGTCTTGAGGATGAGGACGGCGTCAACGCTGCGCTCGGGCAGGAGCGGGTCGTCTTCTTTCCCGAGGACGGCGCGGACGTTCGAGAGCTTCTCCTCTTCGGCGCGGCGCTCGATGTGCTTGACGTAGTCGGGGTTTATCTCGACGGCATAGACCGTCCCTCGCGGCCCCGCGCGCCGCGCCGCGCGAACTGTGAACCAGCCGGAGCCGGCGCCTATGTCGGCGACGCCGCTGCCCTCGACAATCCCGAGCACGTCCATCACGCGCTCGACCTGCAACCTCTCCGCGCGGCCCGGGTCTTCGAAAATCGAGAGGTCGCCCGTGTAGGGCTCGCTCGTCGCGCGCTCTACGCTGTCGTCGGCGGGCGGAGCCGGCGTCGGCGCGGGAGTCGCCGCGGGCGCCGGCTTCTGCCAGGCGACGGCCGAGCAGCCGGCCAGTGTCGTGGCGGCGAGCGCGAGCGCCAGCAGGCCGCGCGCTACCGGGAGGCGTTTGAAGGGCTTCATGGCGGCACGGAATTTACAACAGCCGCGTGGCCTCGGGTGCTGCGATTCTGTAAAAGGTTTGTAAAGTTATTCGACGACAAGGAGGCGCGGGCCGCGCTCGCGCACGCGGCCGATGACGGAGGCCGCGGGGTAGCTCTCGCGCAGGCGCGAGACGAACTCGGCGGCGCGGCCGGGCTCGATTGAGACGAGCAGGCCGCCGGCCGTCTGCGGGTCGAAGAGGAGGCTCGCAAGCTCGCGGCTGACCGAAGGGCCTATCTCAACGTCGTCGCCCACGTAGAGGCGGTTCGACTTATCGCCGCTCGTGAGCATCCCGGCCGCGGCCAGCTCAATCGCGCCGGGGATGAGCGTCGCCCCGCGGCGTGCTGGTGGCTCGAATCGTGCAATCAGCAGGGTGCTGCACAGACCCCGACCAGTCTGCGAAGGAGTCGACCGTGAAACCCCGCCTCCTCCCGGCCGCTCTCATCTTCGCCCTCGCCGCGCACGTTT
>DASPKR010000062.1:0-3643 GCA_035627975.1 Pyrinomonadaceae bacterium
ATCTTCCTCAACCCTTCGGACATCGGCGGGCGCTACTCGGCGCTCTCCTACTTCGGCATGGTGCCCGCGGCGCTGATGGGCGTTGACATCCGTAAGCTGCTCGACCGCGCCGAGCGCGTCATGCACGCCTGCTCGCAGGTCGTGCCGGCCGCGGAGAACCCCGGCGCGCGCCTCGGCGCCATACTCGGCGAGTGCGCGAAGGCAGGCCGCGACAAGCTGACCATCGTCGCCGACCCGAAGATCGAATCCTTCGGCCTCTGGGTAGAGCAGTTGATCGCGGAGAGCACGGGCAAGGAGGGCAAAGGCATCGTCCCCGTCGCGGGCGAGCCGCTCGCCGCGCCGTCCGCTTACGGCGACGACCGCCTTTTCGTCTCAATCTCCGTGGGACGGCCCGATGGCGAGACCGAGTCGAAGCTCAAGGCGCTCGAAGCCGCCGGGCACCCCGTCGTCTATAGAACGCTCACGGACGCATACGACCTCGGCGAAGAGTTCTTCCTCTGGGAGATGGCGACGGCCTTCGCCGGCTGGCGGCTCGGCATAAACCCCTTCGACCAGCCGAACGTGCAGGAGTCGAAGGACGCGACGCGCGAGCTTCTGGAAGCCTTCAAGTCGGAAGGGAGCCTGCGCGAGCAGACGGCGCTCGTCTCCGAGGGCGAGCTCACGCTCTACGCGGACGACGAGACGCGCGCGGCGCTCCCCTCGGGGTCGCTCCTCGAATCGCTGCGGGCGCACCTCTCGCGCGCCGGGGCGGGCGACTACATCGCGCTCCTCAACTACATCGAAGAGACGCCCGAGCACGACGCGCTCCTACAAAAGATTCGCACGCGGCTGCGCGACGCCACTCGGTGCGCGACTACCACCGGCTACGGCCCGCGCTTCCTGCACTCGACGGGGCAGCTACACAAGGGCGGCGCGGCGAACGGCGTCTTCCTGCAAATCACCGCGCGCGACCCTCGCGACCTTGAAATCCCCGGCGAGCCCTTCACCTTCTCGACGCTCAAGCAGGCGCAGGCCCTCGGCGACTTCCGCTCGCTCTCGGCCAGGGGCCGCCGCGCCGTCCGCCTAGACCTCGGCGCAGACTCCCTCGCCGGCCTCCGCCGCCTCCACGACCTCGTCGCCGAGGCCCTGCCCGTTTCCGGGGCGACGGGAGCAATGTAGAAGCTCAGAAGTCAGAGCGCGGAATGATGAATGAAGACGGCTCGTCTGTAGTTCTACATTCTGCACCCTGACTTCTGCATTGTTGAACAGGAGTGACATGGCTACCCCCGAACAGACACCGAAGACCGCCAATATCGGAATGATAGGGCTCGCCGTGATGGGCGAGAACCTGGCGCGCAACATCGAGCGCAACGGCTACTCCGTCGCCGTCTATAACCGCCCGCCGAGCGGCGGCGAGCCCGACCGCGTCACCAAATTCATGGAGGAGAACGCCGGCAAGCAGTTCATCGGCACGCGCTCGCCCGAGGAGTTCGTAAAGTCTCTGGAGCGACCGCGAAAGATTATCCTTCTGGTGAAGGCCGGCGACCCCGTTGACTGGACTGTCAACCAGATAAAGCCCTTCCTCGAACCGGGCGACATCATCATTGACGGCGGCAACTCGCACTTCACGGACACGGAGCGCCGGGAGAAGCAGCTCAAGGCCGAGGGCCTAAACTTCATCGGCTCGGGCGTCTCGGGCGGCGAGAAGGGAGCGCTCTTAGGGCCTTCGCTGATGCCAGGCGGCGACCGCGCCGCCTACGAGCAGATTCGCCCCATCTGGGAGGCAATCGCCGCTAAGGTGGACGACGGGCCGTGCGTGACCTACATAGGGCCGGGCGGCGCGGGCCACTTCGTCAAGATGGTTCACAACGGCATCGAGTACGGCGACATGCAGCTCATCGCCGAAGCCTACGACATGATGCGGCGCCTGCTCGGCATGTCTGCCACGGAGATGGCCGACGTGTTCGACGAGTGGAACCGCGGCGACCTGGAAAGCTTCCTCATCGAGATAACGGCGAAGATTCTTCGCGCCCGAGACCCCGAGACCGGCGGCCCTCTCGTTGACCTAGTGCTCGACAAGGCGGGCCAGAAGGGGACGGGCAAGTGGACGAGCCAAGTCGCCTTAGACCTCGGCGTCGTCATCCCGACCATCAACGCCGCCGTTGACACGCGCACGATCTCCGGCCGCAAGGACGAGCGCGTCGAGGCGAGCCGGCAGATAAAAGGGCCGCAAAGAGCCGGCCACGACGGCGAGCGCGCGGAGATGATCGCCGCCATACGCGACGCGCTCTACGCCTCGAAGATTTGCTCTTACGCGCAGGGGATGAGCCTGATTCAGGTCGCCTCCGAGCACTGGGGCTGGGGCATTGACCTCGGCGAGACCGCCCGAATCTGGAAGGGCGGCTGCATCATACGCGCGCGGTTCCTCGGCAAGATAAAGCAGGCTTACGAACGGCGAGCGGATTTGCCGAACCTCCTGCTCGACCCCGACTTCAACGACTACATCCAGCGCGCGCAGACGAACTGGCGCCGCGCCGTGACGACCGCGCAGCTCGCGGGCGTGCCCGCGCCGGGGATGTCGGCGTCAATCGGCTACTTCGACTCCTACCGCACGGCGGAGCTTCCGCTTAACCTCACGCAGGCGCAGCGCGACTTCTTCGGCTCGCACACCTACGAGCGCAAGGACAAGCCCGGCGCCGGCTTCGTCCACACCGAGTGGGAAGAGCTTTTGGAAAAGCAGGGCTGAGGCGACTCCCACCATGACTGAAACAGTCCTCGAGAACCCTCTGCGCGCGGGGATGCGGCTTGAGCGCACGGCCGAGCCGTGCGCCGTCGTGATATTCGGTGCCTCTGGCGACCTCGCGAAGAGGAAGCTGCTGCCGGCGCTCTACCGCCTCGTGCAGGAGAGGCTGCTGCCCGCCGAGTTCGCAGTCGTCGGCATGGGCCGCACGCCGATGACGGACGAGGAGTTCCGCGCGAGGATGAGAGAGTCCGTCGCGGAGTTCTCCGAAGCGAAGCAGGTTGACGAGGAGGTCTGGGGCTCCTTCGCGCGCGGGCTCTACTACCTCCCGTCGAACATACAGAATCAGGAGGACTACGCGCGCCTCTCGGAGCTTCTCGGGCGCGTCTCGCGGGAGCGCGGCACGGGCGGCAACCGCCTCTTTTACCTCTCTACCGCGCCCGAGTTCTACGCCGAGGCCATCGAGCGCCTCGACGCCGCGGGCCTCACGCGCGGCGGGCAGGGCTGGGCGCGCGTCATCATCGAGAAGCCGTTCGGCACGAGCCTCGACAGCGCCCGCGAGCTGAACCGGCAGATTCTCCGGCACCTCGATGAGCGGCAGATTTACCGTATAGACCACTACCTCGGCAAAGAGACCGTCCAGAACCTTCTGGTCTTCCGCTTCGCCAACGGCATCTTCGAGCCGATGTGGAACCGGCAGTACATAGACCACGTGCAGATTACGAACGCCGAGACGGTGGGTGTCGAGGGGCGCGGCGGCTACTACGAGAAATCGGGCGTCGTCCGCGACATGATTCAGAACCACGTCTTCCAGGTCCTCTCGCTCGTCGCCATGGAGCCGCCCGCCACGCTCTCGGCCGAGGACGTGCGCGACGAGAAGATCAAGGCCATGCACTCGGCCCGCGCCTTCACGCCGGAGCGCGT
>DASPKR010000063.1:0-3589 GCA_035627975.1 Pyrinomonadaceae bacterium
GCGCAGTCGTCGCGGCGTCAACGCGCCCGCAGGCCCGGCGCTGAACGGCTCTAAAGGGTAATCCGACTCGCTCATAAGGAGCAGCCCCCGCGCCGCCTCCGCAATCTCCGCCAGCAACTGCTCGTCGCTTTTCATAGAGAAGTAAAATGAGGGCGGCCCCGGCGTTTACTCCGACGGGGCCGCCCTCTGAAATTGGCGGGTGGCCGAAGCCCCCGCCTCGCCGGCCTACCTGAGCGAGATTCTGACCGTGCGGAGCACGCCGTCTCCCATGTCTATGCGGAGTTGGTACGTGCCTGCGCTCAGCCCGCTGGTGCTCAGGTTGAAGACGTACTCGCCGTCGGAGTAGCGGAAGAGGTTGCCCTCCGTCGCGTTCGAGGTCGAGTCAGCCTCCTCCTCCGTGCCCGTCACGTCGTTCGTGACCTTCGCCACGTAGAGCCGTGCGACGGCGTTGGTGATGCCGGCGCTCTGCCCCGTCAGCGCGAACTTCACGGGGACGGTGCGGCCCAGCTTGAAGACCGAGCTGCCGTCGGCGTTGACGGGCTGCAAGACGCCCGACCATGTGTGCCCGACGCCGACGCGCACGGCCTTCTCGTCGGAGAGGGCGGGGCTGCCGTCGTCGGTCACGCGCACGCCGAACGTGTGAACCTGCCCGGCCTGCGCGAGCGTGGGCGCCCAAGTGACGACGCCCGTCGAGGAGTTGATGGACGCGCCCGCGGGGGCGCCCACCAGACTGTAAGTGAGCGCCTGAGCGGGCGCGTCGCCGTCCGTGGCCGAGGCCGCGAAGACGAGCGTTCCGCCGACGATCACCGTCTGGTCGGCTATGGCCGAGAGCACGGGGGCCTGGTTCACCTCGTTGACAGTGATGCTGGCCGTGGCTTCGGCGACCGCCTCGCCGTCCGAGACCCTGACCTTGAAGTCGTAGGGCGAGCCAGTGCCGCCCTGCGCCTCGGTCGGCGACCATGTGAAGACACCGGTCGCCCCGTCAATCGCGGCGCCGTCGGGCGCGCCGACGAGCGAGAAGGTCAGCGCCTGCCCGTCAACGTCGGCGGCCTGCGCCGTGAAGGTGTAGGCCGCCAGTTCGTTGACGGTTGCCGAGGCCGGCACGTTCACGAGCGTCGGCTTGTCGTTGACCGATTCGACCGTGACGAAGACCGTGCCGGTCGCGCACTTCGAGTCGGGCGAGCCGGAGGTGGTGCCGTCGTCGCACACCTTGTAGGTGAACGAGGCCGGGCCGTTGTAGTCGGCGTCGGGCGTGTAAGTGACCTGCCCGGCGGCGAGCGAGACGCTGCCGTGCGTGTCGGCGGTGGCGGTGACGGACGCGACCGAGAGCGTCTGGCCCGACTCGTCCGCCGCGCCCGCGCCGTCGTTCGAGGTCAGGTCGCCAGCCGCGAAGGCGAGCGGCGTGTCCTCCTGCGTCGTCTTGAAGTCGTCCGAAGCCGCGGGCGCGTCGTTGACGGGGGTGACGGAAATTTCCACCTTCGAGATGTTCGAGTCGCGCAGGCCGTCGTTGACCTTGAAGGTGAAGCTGTCGTCCCCGTGGTAGTCGCCTTGCGGCGTGTAGGTGACGTTCTCGCCGTCGCCCGTGAGCGTGCCGTGCGCGGGGCCGCTCACGATGACGTAGGTGAGCGGGTTGTTGTTCGGGCTCACCGCATCGAGGTTGATGGCGGCGGGCGTGTCTTCGGGTGTGAAGACGGTCTGCCCGGCCGTGCCCGGCGGGTTCGAGCCGTTCGTGCCGGCCTCGACGCAGTTCTCGACCGCGTCGGGCAGGTTCGAGAAGAAGTCGTAGCCCGTCAGCGCCTCGACCTGGTCAACCGTGGTGAGGTAGCCCTCCCACGGGTTGTTCCTTATGCCCTGCACGTTGGGCATGATGACCGCGATGGTTCTCGCCCCGCAGGTGACGCGCGCGAGGTCGTCGCCGCCGTCCTTCGGTAAGACGAGCGCCACCTTCCACGTGTGCGAAGGCACCGCGACGCGACCGCCCGCGATGGTCGTGGCGGCGCCGGCGCTGCCCGCCCCGCCCGTGCCCACGCCGCCCGCGACGACGTAAAGCTCGTTGGCGGGGTTGAGCGTGCGCAGGTAGCCCTCCATCACCGCCCACGGCCCCTGATTGTTGTCGGGCGCCTGCGGCAGCATGTTCGTCATAAGGAACGTCGCCTGGTTGATCGGGATGGACGTTTCCTTGTCGCGGTCGGCGTTCGGCACCATGTGGCCGCGGTCGAAGCCGGAGCCCACGTAGTCAGTGTGCAGAACCCTGTACCAGTCTTCGGGGACGGCCGGGTCGGGCCGGAACGTGTCAACGCGCGAGAGCGAGCCCGTCCAGTCGTCCGACAGGTGCCAGCTAACCCAGTTGGGCGTGCCGCGGTCGCGGTTGTAGGAGAGCGCGAACTCGGGCTTCTCCATCAGGTAGTTGTTCGGCTTGCTTGTGTCCGCGACGGCGCCCGTCGGGTTGCCCATCGTCAGGTGGACGGAGGGCGGGTAGGGCGGCGCCGTGCCGGTCGAGATAGTGAACGACCACGTGTGGTCGGACACGAGCGAGTCAGTGTTCGCGGCAGAGTCGTCGCCGTCCTGGTCGTGAACCGAGGCGGCGTAAACCGTAACGGTGCACTGCTCGCCTGCCGAGAAGTTAACGTCCGGCGTGATGACGTAGCTCACCGGGCCCGAGTAAATCGCGGCGTCGTTGTGCCGACCCGACACGGCGCAGTTGATGTCGAACCAGCCGGGGGCGAGGTCAACGGCCTCGGTGAAGGTGACGGTGATGCTCGCGTCGCGAGGCGCGTTCGAGCCGCCGGAGCGCGGGTCTGTGGTGATGACCGCGGGGCCGAGCTCGACGATGGGCGCCGTCTGCCGCGGGTTGGGCGTCCCCGACACGAAGTCGTTGGCGTTGTTGTTCGTGTCGGTCGAGCCGTTCGACTTGCGGAAGAGCGCCGTCGTGTTGCTGCCGGCCGGCGCCTTCGTGCCGCCCTCGCCGCACGTGGCCGTGCCGTAGCCGACGAAGTCAACCAGGTCGGGGTCTTCGAGCGGGCACTGGCCGTCGGCACCCGAGAGCCCTTCGAGGTTTTTGACGAGGGCAATCTTGCCGTTCGTCGCGCTCATGTTGATGCCGCCCGTGACGTTGGCCGGCTGGAGCGCGGCGCCCGTGGCGCCGCCCGACGCGAGACGCACCAAGTAATACTCGCCCGGCGCGATGACGCCGCCGAGGTAAGCCTTGTTGCTCTCCCAGCCGCTCCCGTCGAAGGCGGCGTATTGCAGAGACCAGCCCGTCACGTCGAAGGAAGTCGTGCCGGGGTTGTAAAGCTCGACGTAGTCGTTGCGGTAAGTGGCGCCGGAGTTGCCGCCGCCGCCGTAAACCTGGCTGATGACGATGTGCTCAACGACGGGCGCGGGCTGCTCGACGTTCAAGGTTATCGTGCCCGAGCCCGTGCGCCCTTCGGCGTCGGAGACCGTGAAGGGCAGCGACTTCGTGCCGGGCGTCGTGCCGGGCGCGACCGTGGCCGTGAAGGAGAAGCTGTTGTTGCCGCCGTCGGCGAAGGACTGCGAGGCTAAGCCGCCTATGGCCGTCAGGTTCGCGGTGACGGACAGGCCCGTGCTC
>DASPKR010000064.1:0-4728 GCA_035627975.1 Pyrinomonadaceae bacterium
GCTCGGCACGTTGCCGCCTTCGGTCACCGTCACGGTGGGCACCTGCGCAGGCCCCTCGCCGCGCAGCGCGCGCAGGCGGTTAATCTCTGCGAGCAAGAAGGAGCTGGCGTTCCGGTTCTGCGCGACCTCTGGGTCGGGGATGAGCGGCCCCGCCGTCGTCGTGGCCGCGGCCGGCGTGCCGGCGAGGCCGGTGGTCGAGAAGGTGCCCGTCAGGTCAATCTGCGGCTTCGTCTGGTTCTTGAAATATTGAATGTCTATGTCGCTTATCTCTTCCTGAAGGTTCAGGCGGCGCAGTTCGGGGCGGTTCGCGCGCGCCTCCTTGAGCGCCGACTCGAGGTTGAGCGGCGCCTCGTCAAAAGTCGGCGTGTCGGTGGGGACAATCACCTTCGACCAGTCGGGCGAGAGCGGGTCTTTGAGCAGAAGGTTCTTCAGGTTGTTCTCGGCGATGGTGACGTTCTGCGTGGCGACGAGCAGCGCCGACTCGCGGTTTGAAAGCTCCGTCTGCACCTCGGAGCGCTCCAGCGGCGCGACCGCGCCGGCCGCCACGCTCGCTTCCGTGCGGCGGAAGTTCTCGCGCGTAAGGTTGAGGTTGGCTATCTGGTTCTGCTCCTCGCGCAGGGCAAAGACCAAGTCCCAGTAGGCGCGCTGCACCTGCGAGATGACCTCGATGGTGCGGCGGCGGAAGTCGGCGTCCGACTGTTCAAGCCGCTTGCGCTGCACTCGAATTTCGCGGCGGTTGCGGTCAATCGAGCGGTTGCGCCAGAGCGGCTGAGTGAAGTTGACGCCCTGCGCCGAGGAGAAGAGCGGGTTCAGCGTCGAGGCGCCGGAGGTCGTGTTCTCGCGGGTGTTGTTGAAGAAGTAAGAGTAGTTGCCGCCGCCGCGCCCGAACTGGCGCGTGATGGAGACATCGTTGTTGTAGTCCGTGGTTGAGACAGTGCCGGAGGCGCCGGCGCCGCCGAAGATGTTCGGGACGGGGCGCACGCTGCTGTTGTACTCGGGCCTGTAGGTGAAGACCGGGTCATAGACGCCTTCGAGGGCGAGAAGCGTCTGCTCATTCAGGCGCACGTCGGCGCGCGCGAACTCTATGTCGTTGTTGTTCTCAAGCGCGCGGCGGACGGCCTCGTTGAGCGTGAGCGGGAGCGTGTCGCCGCTGACGACGCCCACGCGCGCGAGCGAAGGCATCGGAGGCACTGGCCGGGGCTGCACGGCGGGGAACTCGGGCTCCTGCAACTCCTCGGTCGCGGGCGCGAGCGGGTCTGTGCTCTGCGTCTGAGCCGGGTCGGTGGTCGTCGTCGTGGTCGTGGGGGTGCGCGGCGCCGCGGGCTGCTCGATTTGCGTGCCGGGCGGCTGCGCGGGGGCCGTGCGTTGCGTCCCCGGAGGGGCGGTCGGGTCCTGCACGTTCAGGCGCGACTGCGGAGGGACGGGAGAGCGCTGCTCCGTCCCCGGAGGGCGCGTCGCGTCGCGCTGAGCGGGGGAGGCGGGCGGGGGCGTCGGCCGGGGCGCGGGCGTCTGCTGCGGCTCGGCGGCCGTGGCTACGAGGAAGGGGTCGCCGTCGCGCTTGAATACGCTCTTCGGCTCGGGCGTGGAGGCTTCGGCCCGCGGCTCGGCCGCCCCGTCGGCCTTGCGCGGCGCTTCCGTCTTCCTCGCCTTCCCGGCGCGCTTCGCCGCCTTAGAGCGAGAGCCGCCCGCCGAGCCCGCGCTTTTCCCAAAAGCGGGCACGGCGTTCCCGAAAGCGAGAAACGCGGAGAGGAGGAGGACGGCGGGCGCCTGGGCGTGCCACGCGCGGGCGCGCAGTCCCTGGGGCTGATTTAGCATGTTCACTTCCATATACACTCTCGAAACTACCGGCAGGAGACTTACGGTCGCCCCGGCGCGCGGTCAAAGCACTTCGCTGTCTGTAGATGATTGCAAACTCCGCGCCGCTGCCGCGATAGTCGGCTCGTTTTTAACCACTTAAGGGCACACCGGCGGGCCTGAGCGTACTACGCGCGGCCCGCGCGCGGTGTTTCAAAAACATGGACTTAGCGGCGGCCACGCACGTCCCCGCGGCGGCAGGAGTTTTGAGGCGCGCGGGCCGCTGAGGGTTCGCTTGACACTGCGAGCGGGCGCGGCTATCTTGCCATGTTAAAGAGCAAGTTACCGCAACCGACAGGGCTTCAAGCGCACACGTGCGGAGGGGGCGGAGGGCGCGCGCCGCGCCCGCGGCCGACTTCTGCGCGGGGCGGCCCCGGCCTGTTGAGAATATCGCAACCGTCAGGAGGCTTCCTTAAATGGCAATCAAGGTCGGCATAAACGGGTTCGGGCGCATCGGCCGCAACGTGCTGCGGGCCAGCTTGGGCGACGCCGACATAGACTTCGTCGCCGTCAACGACATAACCGACACTAAGACGCTCGCGCACCTGCTCAAGTACGACTCCATACTCGGCAACCTCGAGGAGGAAGTCTCCGCGACCGAGAAGGGAATCAGGGTGGGCGGAGACGAGTTCGTCGTCTTCGCCGAGAAAGACCCCGCGCAGATACCGTGGGAGTCTGTCGGCGCCGAGATAGTCGTCGAGTCAACGGGCCGCTTCACGAACGCCGAGGACGCGCGCAAGCACCTGCGCGGCACCGTCAAGAAGGTCATCATCTCCGCGCCCGCCAAGAACGAGGACATCACGATCGTGCTCGGCGTCAACGAGGGCTCTTACGACCCGGCCGCGCACAACGTAATCTCGAACGCCTCCTGCACGACGAACTGCCTCGCGCCCGTCGCCAAGGTCATACACGAGAAGTTCGGTGTCGTCTCCGCGCAGATGACGACCATCCACTCCTACACGAACGACCAGCAGTTGCTCGACCTGCCGCACAAGGACTTGCGCCGCGCCCGCGCCGCCGCGCTCTCGATGATTCCGACCTCGACGGGCGCCGCGAAGGCCGTCGCGCTCGTGCTCCCCGAATTGAAGGGCAAGTTCGACGGCATCTCGGTTCGCGTGCCGACGCCGAACGTCTCGCTCGTTGACGTGGTGATAGAAGTTGGCCGTGAGACGACGACCGAGGAGGTCAACCAGGCGCTCAAGGACGCTGCCAACGAGGAGCTTGAGGGCATCCTCGGCTTCTCCGAGGAGCCGCTCGTCTCCGTTGACTTCCGCAAGAACCCTAACTCGTCAATCGTTGACGCCGACTACACCAAAGTCATTGGCGGTAACCTCGTCAAGGTGCTCTCCTGGTACGACAACGAGTGGGGCTACTCCTGCCGCGTCCGCGACCTTATCAAGTTCATCGCCGGGAAAGGGCTCTGAGAAAGTAATCAGCCGTCCGTAACCAGTTATAGGCTCTCCGTTGATAACTGGTCACTGACGGCTGACGGCTGACGACTTATGAGCAAACTCTCCATCAGAGACCTCGACCTAGCCGGCAGGCGCGTTTTCGTGCGCGTGGACTTCAACGTGCCGATTAAGGACGGCGCCGTCACGGACGACACGCGCATCACGGCGGCGCTGCCGACGATACGCTTCGCAACGGAGCGCGGCGCGCGCGTCGTGCTCGCCTCGCACCTGGGGAGGCCGAAGGGCGAGCGCGTCGAGAAGTACAGCCTCCGCCCCGTCCACGCCTACCTCGCGGGCGTTGACTTCATAAAGTCCGTCGAGTTCGCCGAGGACTGCGTCGGCGCCGAGCCGCGCGCCGCGTCCGAGGCCCTGAAGGACGGCGAGGTGCTGCTCCTCCAAAATCTTCGCTTTCACAAGGGGGAGGAGGCGAACGACGACGCCTTCGCGCGGCAGCTAGCCGAGCTTTGCGACGGCCTCTACGTCAACGACGCCTTCGGCGCCGCGCACCGCGCCCACGCCTCGACAGCCGGGATCGTGAAGCACGTTGAGCGCGCAGCGGCCGGGCTCCTGATGGAGAAGGAGCTCGAGTACCTCGGCCGAGCGCTCAACAACCCGGAGCGGCCCTTCGTCGCCATTCTCGGCGGCGCGAAGGTCTCGGACAAGATTCCCGTCATCAACTCGCTCATCACCCGCCGCGTGGACAAGATTCTCATAGGCGGCGCGATGGCCTACACCTTCTTCAAGGCCGAGGGCTTTACCGTGGGCAAGTCGCTCGTCGAGAACGAGATGCTGGGCACGGCCCGCGAGATAAAGGGCCGGGCCGAGGCCGAGGGCGTCAGGCTCGTGCTCCCGACCGACCACCAGGTCGTTGACGGCTTCGACCCGCTCAGGAGCCGCAAGACCATCCCCATAGAGTTCACCAACATCGGCCACGTCGGGCTCGACATCGGCGCCGAGACGGTCGCGCTATTTTCGCGCGAGCTGGAGGGCGCGAAGACGATCATCTGGAACGGCCCGATGGGCATGTTCGAGGAGAAGGGCTTCGAGGAGGGGACGGTCGGCGTCGCGCGCGCGGTCGCCGGGGCCGCGGAGGCCGGCGCGACCGTCATCGTCGGCGGCGGCGACTCGGTCGCGGCCGTCACCGACGCGGGCGTCGCCGACAAGATCACACACATCTCGACCGGCGGCGGCGCGACCCTCGAATTCCTCGCCGGTGACGAACTGCCGGGCGTCGCGGCGCTCAACGACAAATAGAATTCAGAAGTCAGGAGTCAGAAGTCAGAATAAAAAAACAGGAATGGTCGCCGCCTTTTTATTCTGACTCCTGGCTTCTGACCCCTGCCTTATGAGAAGACCTGTCATCGCCGGAAACTGGAAGATGTACAAGCTGGTCGCCGAGTCAGTGGAGACGGCGCTGGCGCTG
>DASPKR010000065.1:0-13413 GCA_035627975.1 Pyrinomonadaceae bacterium
CAGCGGCGTCGGCGACGCGTTGGGCGTGGGCGTTGCCGTCGGCGTGGGCGTCGCGGTCGGCGTCGGGGTCACGGTCGGCGTAGGCGTCGGTGTGGTAGTAGGCGTCGGCGTGGTTGTCGGCGTGGGCGTAGGCGTCGGCGTACCCGAGCCTGTGCCGAGGTTGTGTATGACGAGGTTGTCAACGTACCAGCCGGAGTCCTCGCCGTTGCTCGTGCTCACGTCCGAGCTCATGCGGAAGCGCAGGTAGATGGGCGCCCCCTCCTGGTTGTTGTGGCCGCCCGGCGCGAACTCGCCGAGCGCGACGCGGACGTGGTGCAGCCCCTTGATGCCTGTGTAGGCGCGGCGCCCTTGCAGGTGCGAGAGCATCACGCCGAGCTGGTCGCCGTCGAGGCGCGCGTTGTAGAGCCCCTCGATGATGTAGTTGCCGAGGTCGAAGGTGGTCGTGTTGTCCGGGTAGGGCGTCGAGTTGAAGTTCGGGCCGCCCTTCGCTACCTCGAGGACGCCGCCGTCGAAGCGGGCCTCGGTCGAGAACTTGTGGTCGAACTCCATGATGGAGGTCGGGCTGAGCGTGAGCGGGCCTATGACGGTTGAGATGTCGCTCTGCGCCCCGTCCGAGCCGGGGTCGAAGTCGGGCGCGTACATCATCGAGGAGGTCGAGCCGCCGGGCTGCGGCTCCTCGGTGACGCGCTGCCAGACGGGCAGCCCGTCCTGCGGGTCGCTGCCCGACTCTTGCAGCGGCGGCTGGAAGCGCGCGTCGGCCGAGGGCGACTCGTAGGTCTCGAGCGGGAAAGGCGTCGGCGACGTGAAGCTGTCTATCGTCGGGGCGTTCCAGCGCACGCGGCGGTTGCCCGTGTCGTCGGTGTCGAGCTTGCCGCTCGGGTTCCGCGCCTGCACGATGTAGTAGTAAATCTGGCCTAGCTGTAGGTTCGTGTCCGTGTACTCCGTCCCCGCGACCCCTTGCGCGATGCGGTTCGCCTCCGAGGGCTCGAAGGTCGGCTCCTGCGTTCCGTTGCCCGGCTCGACGTGCTCGACGCGGTACACGTCATAGACGCAGTCGTTGCAGAGGCTGAAGACCGTCCCCGTCGGGTCGGGAGTGATGGCGGCGTTCCACTTGAGGACGAGGCTCGTGCCCGTCTTGGGGTCTATGACCTGGTCAACGCCGAAGAAGGTGGGGGCGGGCGCGATGACGACGCCGTTTGTGACGGTGACGCTCTTGGTCTGCGCGGGCGAGACGCAGTTGGTCTCGGCGTCGCGGCTCGCGCGCACCTGGTAGAAGTACGTTTGGCCGCCGGAGAGGTTGCTGTCCTCGAAGGTGGTCTGCGTGGCGGGAATCTCCCCGACCTTCGTGAAGGGGCCGTCGGCCGTGAACGAGCGCGAGATGATGTACTGAGCGGCGCCCGCGACGGGGACGCCGCCGTTGACGGTGACGGTGACCTTGTTGGCCGCGCTGTTGGCGAGCGCGAAGTCGGGCGCGGCGAGCGGCCCGAGCTGCTCGCAGACGGTGACGGAGGCCGGCACCGTGAAATCTTCGACCACGACGCTCGACTGGTCGCCCTCGCCCGTCGTTGACTGCGCGTTCTGCCCGACGCCGTGGCTGGCGAAGGCGCGCCAGATGATCGAGCGGTTCTCGCCGCCCGTCAGCTCCTCGTCGGCGAGGAGGATGGAGTCGCGCGTGTCAACGATCGAAGGCTGGCAGGGCGACAGTTGCATGCCGCGCAGGACGAGCGTGTCGGCGAGGCGGGCGCCCCGCGCGACGGCCGTCGCCAGCGGGCCGTTGCGGTGGCCGAGCGACTGTATCTCGGCCGTTACCAAGCCGGGCCGGACGATGTGCTCGTCGGCCTTAATCGTCGGCACCTGCGACTGAAGCTGCTCCGGGGGCGTGATGCCGCCCGGGGGCTCCGGCGCGCCGCTGAAGGTGACGCCCGGAGCGGTCGTGCCGAACTCGGCTCGGTAGTCAATGGGGTGGCGCATGTCTATTGAGCGAACCTTGCGCGTCCCGATGAAGAACTCTGAGCTGGTGAGCGCGGGGCCGTTCAGGCGGCGCGTGCCGTCGAAGAAGACGCCCGCAGGGTCTTTCATTATCAGAAGCTCGCGCAAGTCCCAGAGCATCGCGGCGAAGACCTCGCCCACGTCGTGAACCTCGAAGGGGACGGCGCCGGGGTCTGCGTCGGGCGGCTGCTGGTCGCGGCGGCTGAGGCCGTTGCCGTTTATCGAGGCGTAAGACCAGCGGTAGTTGGTGTAAGGCAGGCGGCGTATGCCTATGTCGAACTCGCCGGTGACGTACTCGCCCACGGCGTCGTCGTCGGCCATCGAGCAGGCGATGGCGTCAGACCAGCCCTCGCCCTGGCCGCCCGACTCGCCGACGAGCGGGTTGCCGAGGCAGTCCTGCTCGCCCTTGCCGACCGAGCGGTTCGAGACGCCGTGGTAGTACTCGTGCGCGACCACGTCGAAGTCGAAGTCGCCGTCGGAGCGGCGGAAGGTGGGCTCGGTGAAGAGGAACATCTGCATGCGCGGCGGCGAGCCGTCGTTGCCTGTGTTCATGCTGGCATTGTCGGTGCCGGAGCCGTCCTGCACCTGCGCGGAGAGCGCGTCCTGGCCTGCGCCGCCGAGGCCGAAGTTGTCCTGCTGGAAGTTCCAGGTCGGCTCCGTGAACCCGACGCTGTACATGTAGTCGTGCAACAGGTTCGTGTAGTAGAAGAGCGCGACGGTGCCGGCATAGACGTCCTGCTCGGTGCCCTCGGGGTAGAAGAAGACCTCGCAGAGGTTTATGACCGTGCACTCGACGAGGCCGTTCGTGCCGGGGATGGCGTCGTCCGCGTCCTGGCCGCCGTACTCGTAGCCGTTGGTGAAGGTGAAGCGGCCGGCGTCGAAGTGGCGGTTGGCGCTGTAGCCGCGTATGCCGATCGTAGTGTCGTCGTCGTTGAATCGGTCGTCGGCCACGAGGACGTTGTTGCCCTCGGTGTAGCGCGACTGGAAGACGGAGGAGAGCACGCGCCCGTCGCGCAGCGTTACGCTTGAGGCGAGCGGCGTGAGGTCTGCCGAGAAGGGCTGACTCTTATTGCCGGTCGGCGAGTTGGCGGGGAAGTTGCGCTGGCGCGCCTCCTGCGACATCTCGTACTTGTACGCGCGCGTGGAGGCGCGGTTGTTGTCTGACTCGAATATCTCGACGCCGCCCGTCCCCGTCGGCAGGTAGAACCAGCCGAAGCGCGAGCCGTAGTTTGCGGCCGTCGGGTTGGCGGCGTCGGGGAAGCCTCGGAGCACCTGCCCGAAGGGCGTGTTGTAGATTTGCGAGAAGAGCGGCGTCGAGGGCTCGGCGAAGGGTGCCACGACGCGCGCGCGAACCAGGCTCTCCTTGAAGCCGCGGCCGTTGTCGCGGCTCGTCTCCGACTCGTCGGTCTGGTAGTCGGGCCGGTCGCCCGGCGCGTCAGACCTGCCGTAGCCCTCGCCCACCGTGCCGCCCGTCCCCGAGGCGCCGTTGCAGGGGC
This sequence comes from Pyrinomonadaceae bacterium, assembly GCA_035627975.1. Taxonomy (GTDB): domain Bacteria; phylum Acidobacteriota; class Blastocatellia; order Pyrinomonadales; family Pyrinomonadaceae; genus QHXN01. The sequence continues at coordinate 3,486 of DASPKR010000065.1, forward strand.
GGCCCGGCAAATTCCCCGAGCAGGTTCTTCGGCCCGAGAGCGCCGTCGGCATCCCGTCGAAGACCTTGCCGACGGCGGTGCCTACCGGGTTGAACGACTCGACCACGTTCTGCACGTCGGGGCGGAAGGTGGCGCGGCGGCTGTTGATGGGGCCTCCGCCAGCGTCGCCGAAGGTGCTCGTCAGGCTTGAGCGGCGCAGCACCTCGCCCGTCTCGGCGTCAACGACGTGGTTCCAGGAGATGCCGCGGAGCTGCGGCGCGGTGAGCACGAAGTTGTACGCGTGGCGCCCCTCGGCGCCGACGGGGAAGATGACGTGCGTGACGGCGATGTCTTCGGAGAAGGGGCCGCCGCGCGCGAAGAGCGGCGCCTCGACGAAGGTCGGCTCGAGGTCGCCGAAGCTGCGCGGGACTCTCTTCGTGCCGGCCTCGCGCGGCTCGTAATCGGCGAAGCCCATAGAGCGCGCGGCCGCGGCGACGGCCTGCGCGGGCGTGAGCGCCAGGGAGTTCGAGACCTTCAACTGCGGGAAGCTGTCGCCGCCCACGCTCATTATCTGGCCGGCGCGGTTTACGTTGACTAAGACTTCGCCCTTATAGACGGGGACGCCGCCGACCTGCTGCTCGAAGAGCAGGACGGTCACGCCCATGTCGGGGAGCGTCGCACGGCTCTTGAGCCTGAGCGACTCGATGTCGCCCTCGTTGAAGCGGAAGACGCCCTGCCAGCGGCGCACGAAGTCGCGCGCGATGCGCTCGGGCGCTTCGGCGCTCGGCGGCGAGAGGTAGCCGGAGCGCGCGAACATGTGGCGCGGGGTGCCGGTCAGCCTGTTGTACTGCACCGAGAGCTTAGCGCCCGCCGCGCCTTCGAGCGAGCGGAGCGCCTTGAGCTGCGCGGCTTCGGGCGCGCGGGCCGCGGCCGCCGCCGCGGCCCGGCGCGGCGCGTCCTGCGGGCGGCGCACGTCGAACTCGCGCGGCAGCCGCGCTCCCTGCTTCTGCGCCGAGGAGACGAAGAGTGACGAGACCAGAACGGTTGCGACTACAGCGAAGAACAGCGACGCGCGAAGGAATCTATTCAGTCTCATTTCCCCAGACCTTTCGGTGAAGCTCCCGCCGGAGCGAAACGTCTTCTCGACTGTGGGAACGCCCCCGGCCGCGGCGCGCGGGGCAAGCGCGAAAGCTCAAGCGGTCGCGGGCTTTAAAAGGTTTGCGGGCCGTGGCCGCGCGTCGGGGCAGGAAAGGCGCGGCCTTTAACGGAGACGGCTCCGCCCGTCCGTCTCCCTGAAAGCGGCAGAGTTCGGAAAGATTGCGGGTGCGCGTAGGGGCCCGCGACTAAAAAGGGGGAAGTGTTTGTGGAACGGGTGACGAGAGCGAGGGGGGCCTTCGTCGTCACCTGCGGACAAGTAGTGTCGGAATGTGTGAGACTTTAAACCCCGTCCGTTGCTTTGTCAATCAGGAGATTCTAGCGGCCGGCTATGTCGCTGCGGGCGAAGACGACGAGGCGCACGCCGGGGCGCATGTCGTAGATGCCGACCTGCTGGTAGCGGCCGGCGAGGAGCGAGCGCAGGCGCGGCGTCTGGTTCTCGGCGGCGATGTCGCTGTCGCGGCCTATGACGACCGCCGTGGTCGCCGGGTCGTAGGCGCTGAGTATGCGCGTGTCGTAGGCCACGCCCTTGTAGTCGCGCAAGTACCACGGCAGCGGCCAGTACTCGGGCGAGGCGACGCTTATCCCCGCGCTCTGCCCGCGCCCGGAGCGCCGGGCGAGCCGCTCAAGCTCCACCACGAGGTCGTGCAGCTCGCGCCGCGAGTGAGAATAGACGTAAGGGTATCTGTCGTCGTCGTACCGGCTGAAGTTGAGCACGGCCGTCTGGTACGCGGCGAAGAGCACGGCGCAGGCGCCGACGACGAGCACGGGCGCGCGCGCCTTCGCGCCCGCAGGCCCCATCCGGTCGAAGGCGCCGAGCGCGTAGCCCGCGGCCAGGCACATCGGCACGACGAAGTTAAGCACGAGCCACGGCGTCTTGTACGGGATGAGCGAGTAGGCCAGCAGAATTCCGAACGCCCACGCGCCCGCGAAGATGGCGAAGCGGTTGCGCCTGCGCTCGAAGAGCGCCGCGGCCGTGCCGGCCGTAGCCAGCACGAGCACGGGCGCCTCCTCCTGCACGAGCCACTTCAGGTAAGTGTGGAAGGGCTTCGCGTGAAACTCGCTCGTCCCCGTCTTGCTCCAAACGTCGAAGGCCCTGAACGAGTCCCAGAAGGCGCCCTGCCAGTTCTTGAAGAAGGAGGAGTAGAAGACTATCCAGACGAAGGCGAAGAGCGCGAGCGCCCCAACGACGAGCGCCGCGGCGCGCCCCGGCGGGCCGAAGGCCGCGAGGATTCGGCGGGGGCGGAAGTCTTCGCCGCGGCCGTAGGCGGCTTCCCTGCCCTTCCTCTTGCGCGCGGGCTGCGGCGGCGCCGGGGGCGCTGCGGCGCGCGTGAGCGACGCCCAGGCCCACGAGACTAAGGTGGCGAGCACGAGCGTCCCCACGGTGATGAAGGCCGTCTCCTTCGTCGCGAACAGCAGCGCCGTCGAGGCCGAGAGCAGCATGAGGTAGAGCGGCCGCCGCGTCTCGTAGAAGCGGAGCGCCGTGACGACCATCGCCAGCGTGAAGAAGAGGAAGAGCGTCTCGTGTATGTAGTAGCGCGAGTAATAGACGGCGGCGGGCGAGACGGCTATGAGCGCGGCGGCTGCGAGCGAGCCGACCGAGCCGAGCCGGCGCCGAAGGCAGAGCGCGAGCCACACGGTGCCGACGCCGAAGGCGGCCGTAACGAAGCGCAGCGCGAAGGTCGTAAGGCCGGTGACGGCGACCACGGGGAGCGTCAGGTAGTAGAGGGTCGGGCCGTGGTAGTTGGTCGGGTCGTACTTCCAGCCCGCGCCGCGCACGATGTTAGTCAGGAAGAAGCCGTTCACGCCCTCGTCGTGATGCAGCGGCTTCAGCCCCGGCGCGAAGAGCCGAAGCGCGGCGGCCGCGACGAGTATCAGGGCGCCCGCTATCAGCCAGGCGCGCGCCGAGACGCGCTCCTCCGCCTCTTCCGGAGGCGCGGCCGGGCGCGCGACCTCGACGCGCTGCGAGCCCCAGAGGTCTTCGCCGCGCTTACTGCTGCGTCGTTTTGTAGAGCCGGTACTCACCCGCTTCGCCAACCTTCGTGTACCTCTGGAAGAAAGTCTCGTTGATGCGCAGGCCGTACTTGCGCATCTCCTCGCGCTCGAGCGGCCCGACGACGACGTACTGAATGCGGTTCGAGGCTATCAGCGCCGAAGCGTCAGGGCCGCCCGCGTATATGCTCTTCAGTTCCCGCTCGCGCCCCGTGTGGTCGAGGCCGTGCGACCAGATGTGGCCGGGGTAGCCGAGGAAGGTTCGCCGCCCCGTCATGTAAACCGGGTCATTATAAGTCGGCGCGTGGAGAATCAAAGAGCGCGGCGGCGTCTCGCGCATGATCAACTCGGCGAGCCTCAAGCCGTCGGCGTCGAACGTGCGGTGCGCGACGGCGCCGGAGGCCGCCCGCCAAACGTCCAGGCCGCCCGCGAGCGTCTGCGCGACCAGGAGCGCCGCGGCCGCGGCCTTGAGCGCCCCGCCCCGGCGCCAAAGCCTTGCGAGCACGAGCGCGACCAGCGGCGCGGAGGCTATCCACCAGTAGAGCAGGACTTTTATGTTGTCCCACACCCACGGCGACAGCTTATAGACGTTCGGCACGACGAAGCAGAGCGTGAACGGCAGGTAGAAGTAGAGCAGCCGCGGCGTCACGAGCCGCGGGCGCCACCGCAGCGCCAGCGCCGCCAGAAGCACGGGGATGAAGACTCCCGTATTCTTTACCCAGAACCAGACGGCGTTCTCCTCGCCGTTGTCCCAGCCGAACTCCCAGCCGAAGAAGCGGCCCGCCTGAACCGACGAGCCGGACGTGGCCCAGAGCATCTGCGGGACGGCGAGCGCAGACGCCGCCGCCGCGAACGCCGCCCACGGCCTCCACACGGCCCAGAGCCCGGCCCCCTCCCTTCCGTCTTTCCAGAACATCAACGCTCCCGCCTGCAAAAGCGCCAGGCACGCGCCCATCAACATCATCACCACGAAGCTGTGCGCGTGCGTGAGCGGCAGCAGCCCCGCTACGAGCCCGGCTGCTATCATCGGGGTCAACCGGAAGGGCTTGAGTAAAAATGCGAGAGACTCGTCGCGGGCGGCCGGGGCTTCCGTCTCGCGCCCCGCCTTGCCGCCGCGCTTCGGCTTCTTCCTGCCGGCGCGGCCCTTGTCTTTAACGCCCGCGCCTTTCGCTTCAGGCTCTTCGCCCGCCGCCTGCCACCAGAGCGTCCAGACCACTATGGCGACGGCGACGCCGAGCAGAATGCTCCGCTGCGGGACGAAGAGCGCCGTGACGGCGTTGCCCCACGCGTAGCCTATGTGGCGCATGATCGTGTAGTCGTGCGGGAGGCTCGCGAGCAGCCCGAAGACGCCGCGCTCGCCCGTCGCGGCCTCCTTGGCGAAGGCGAGCCAGCCGAAGCCCCCGCTCAAAAGCACGAGCGCCGGGGTCATCAGCGCCGCCGCGCGGTCTCGCGTCAGCTCGAGCGCCCAGCGGTGCAGCAGGCCGACGAGCGCGAGCATCATCGCGAGGTTCTGCCAGAAGAGCGCGCCCTCAAGAGTAGCGCCCGCGCGCACGAACATCGCCGTCACGAAGTCCACGACGAACGGGTAGGTCAGCCGCGCGCCCGCGAACTCCGGGTGCTCGGGCGGGAAGTTCTCGCCGTGCGCGAAGCCCGTGATGACGGCGACGTGGAAGGGCAGGTCTCCTATGTTCGTGTCCGTCGCGGTGAAGACGCCCTCGCGCGTCTCGTACATCGCGCCGGCGAAGACCATCCAGAACAGAACAGCCGCCGCGAGGTAAAAGACGACGACGCCCGCGCCGGCCTTCTTCGTCGCCCCGACCGACCGCCGCGCGTCCGCCATGAGACGTTCGCGCCGTTCCGGCTTCAGCAGCAGGAGCAGTGGCGACGCGGCCGCGACGCCGGAGAGGGCGAGCGCCCCGGCCGTCATGCCCAAGAGCGAGGCGAGCGCGAAGCCGACGAGCCCGAGCGCGGCGAGCCCGACGCACACGCCCGCGCACAGGCGCGGCCAGAGCGGCGCGTCGCGGTCGTACAGGTATGTAAGCGTCGTCGCGCCCGCCACGGCCGCGAGCGCCAGCAGAAAGGCGAAGGGCATAAGAGAATCCCGAGACCGCGCGATTATACGCGAGAACCGGCAGGTGCTAGAATACCGCCATCCGGCTTACCGAATTTAACTGCTGAGGTCTTATGCTTCGTGCGGGCATAGTCGGGCTGCCGAACGTCGGCAAGTCCACGCTCTTCAACGCGCTGACGGCGCAGGCGTCGGCGCTCGCCGCCAACTACCCCTTCGCCACCATCGAGCCGAACGTCGGCGTCGTCCCCGTCCCCGACGAGCGCCTTGAGCCGCTCGCCAAACTGGTGAAGACGACGACCATCGTGCCTGCCACGGTCGAGTTCGTGGACATCGCCGGCCTCGTGCGCGGGGCCTCGAAGGGCGAGGGGCTCGGCAACCAGTTCCTCGCCAACATACGCGAGACAGACGCCGTCATACAGGTCGTCCGCTGCTTCGAGGACGAGCAGGTCATACACGTCGAGGGCTCGGTTGACCCGCGCCGCGACATAGAGACCATACAGATAGAGCTTGCGCTCGCAGACCTAGCCTCCGCCGAGCGGCGGCGCGAGCGCGCCCAGAAGACGGCGAATGGCGGCGACAAGGCCGCGCGCGACGAGATGGGTGTCATAGACAAACTGCTCGCCACTCTGTCCGAAGGCAGGCCCGCGCGCACGGTCGAGCTCGACGAGCAGGAGCGCGCCGTCGCGCGCGGCCTCTTCCTCCTGACGATGAAGCCGACCATCTACGCCGCCAACGTTGACGAGGCCGCGCTTGCCGACCCCGACGCGAACCCTCACGTGCGGACGGTGCGCGAGATAGCCGCCGCGGAAGGCGCCGAGGTCGTCGTCATCTGCGCGCAGCTCGAAGCCGAGCTGGTCGCGCTCGCGCCCGAGGAGCGCGCCGGCTACCTGCGCGAGCTCGGCCTCGAGTCGAGCGGCGTTGACGAGCTGATCAGGAGCGCCTACCGGCTGCTCGGCCTCATGTCCTTCCTGACGGCCGGCGAGAAGGAGGTGCGCGCATGGACTATCCCCCGCGGCACCCGCGCCCCGCAGGCCGCAGGCACCATCCACACCGACATCGAGCGCGGCTTCATACGCGCGGAGGTCATATCCTACGAGGAGCTTTTGCGCGCCGGCTCCTACGCCGCCGCTCGCGAGCAGGGCCTGCTCCGCCTCGAAGGCAAGGACTACGTCATGCGCGAGGGTGACGTAGTCCACTTCCGCTTCAACGTCTGATGCGCGGGAGGAACGAGAGGCCGCCACGGCGGCGGGCCGGCGCCGGGGAGGGAACATCACGATGCAAGACGCGCCCGTTCAGATAGACCTCGGCAGCGTGGAGACGCTCATAGGCAACCTGCAATTCACTTTCGTCGTCAGCCCCGAGGGGGACGCGCACCTACAGCTTTACGCGAGCGACCCCTCGAGCGCGGGCAAGGCCGGCGTGTCTCTGATGCTCGACGCGGGCGGCTATGAGCGACTGAAAGCGATCATTAGGGGCGCCGACGGCGTCATAGACCGGATGATAAGCGAGGGGCGGATCAAGAGGATGGTGCTGCCGTACTGAACGGGTTTCTGCGGCCGACGAAGGGACGACGAAAGGAGCGTTATCGTTGACCACTTCCCTGCGCAGAAAGCGCGACGAGCGGGAGCGCTTGAGCCCATCGCGGGACGACGCGCGACCGGGGGCCGAGACGAAGCGCGGCGCGCGGGCCTACTCGTCGCCGCCCGTGTACCTGAGCAACCGCCCGGCGCTCAGCCTCGGTCGAGGGCCTGAGACTCACGCAGCGCGGAAGGTTCAATTCAAGCTGGCGGTCAGCCGGGCGGGCGACGTGGCCGAGCAGGAGGCCGACCGCGCCGCCGAGCGCGTCGTGAGCGCGCCGGAGGCGGAAGGCGTCGGCCCAACCGCGCAAGGGAGCGGAGCGCGTGAGACGCTGCGGCGCAGCAGCGAGGCGGGGGTGTCACTCGGCGCAGGCGACGCGCCGGAGAGCGTCCGCGGCGTGTTGAGTTCAGCCGGGCGACAGCTCGACGACGGCGCGCGCGCCTTCATGGAGCCGCGCTTCGGCATGAGCTTCGGTCACGTCCGCGTGCATGCGGACGATAGGGCCGCCGACTCCGCGCGCGATGTGGGCGCGCTCGCCTACACCGTCGGCCGCGACATAGTGTTCGGCGCGGGCCAGTTCGCACCCGACACGCAGAGCGGCCGCCGCCTGCTCGCGCACGAGTTGGCGCACGTCGCGCAGCAAGAGCCCTCGCCCACTCTCCGGCGCCAGCCCATCAACAGCACGCCCGTCAACGTCAGCGCCGTCGCCGCCGAGGTCCAGAAGCTCGTGCGCCCCGACAAGAAAGAGAAGGAGGCGCTCGAAAAGCTCAACGGCCTCGACATGCGCGACCTGCTCAACGTCGTCGAGAAGCTCTACAACGACATCGGCGACCAGAACGACGAGGGGAAGCGCCGCGCCTTCGGCATACTCAACGGCCTGCTCGCGACCGTGCCGAACGACGAGACGAAGAACGTCAACGTCTCGCGCCTGCGCACCGCCTTCGACGCCGCGCCCTCGCGACACCTGCGCAACCCCACGAGCGACACCGACCTTGGCACCACGCCCACGCACTCTGCCTCGCGCCGCGAGGGGCAGGGCAAGGCCAAACACGTCGCGCAGATAGGCGACTGGGGCGAAGACCCTCTGGGCAACACGTGGGTCAGGCACTCCGACGGCATACGCACCTACTTCGGCACGACGACGCCGAAGAAGGAGCGCTCCTCCGCCTGGCTCGGCAACAACCCCGGCAACGCCGACTACGTGAAGTCGCTGACGAAGCGCGCCATCAGCTCCTTCCGCTGGGGCAAGGGCGCGCACCACTTCGCTATCTACTTCACGGCCGAGGACGGCGCGGCCGACCTGCGCGACCGCATCAAGACCTTCCAGACCGTGGGCAACCACGTGCGCGCGCACCTCGGTAACAACCCGAAGGAGAATAACAACTTCGAGTTGTACATCGAGCATATACAGAGCGCCGCGCCCGGCGTGAGCGAGGGTACGCCCACCTCGGAGTGGACGACCGACGACGCGAAGTGGCGGCAGCTCCTCGCCGGCTACAAGAAGGCCGAAGGGTGGAAGGAGGGCAAAACGCTCACGGCCGCCAACGTCGGCACGGTCTCCTCCGACCCGAAAGACGCGCCCGCGGTCGAGTACTACAAGACGCTGCTCGGGGCGCCGTAAGCGGTCTGCACTTAAAGTCGTTTTCCGCTTCAACGTCTGAGGAATTTCCCGCCTGACTTCGCCTCCCTGCCCGCCAAAACCATTGACAGATGGCGGAGCGCGGCATTACCCTGCGCGCCTAAAGCCTCGCGAGCCCTTACGACCATCCGAGCGGCGGAGACTGAAAGCCTCCGGGTCAAATGCTGGCTGCGCAAACACACGACAGGGCGGACAAGCCCGCAGGCGCCGAGCCCGAGCGTGCCGACGCCGCGCCGGCCATGCGGGGCGCTCCGCTGCTCCCTTCCCTCCGCCCGACGCCCGCGCCGCTCCCCTTAGCACTCCAACGCAAACTGACCGTCGGCGACCCCGACGACGCTTACGAAGAAGAGGCGGATAGCGTGGCCGAGCGCGTGATGCGCATGCCGGATACGACCCTCTTCCTGCGCCGAAAGTGCAACTGCGGCGGGGAGTGCGAGGAGTGCGGGGCGGGGGCGCCGCGGCTAATGCGGCTCGCCTCCGACCGCGCCGGGGCCGGCGAGACAGCGCCCCCGGTCGTGAGCGAGGTGCTCGCATCTCCCGGCCGGCCGCTCGACGCGGCGACCCGCGAGTTCATGGAGCCGAGGCTCGGGTTAGACCTCGGGGGCGTGCGCGTCCACACGGGCGGGCGGGCCGCCGAGTCGGCGCGGGCCGTGGGAGCGCTGGCATACACGGTGGGGCGCGACATAGTGTTCGGCCTCGGGCAGTACGCGCCCGACTCCGGCGCGGGCCGCAAGCTCCTCGCGCACGAGCTTGCGCACGTCGCCCAGCAGTCCGGCGGAGCGCCCGTCGTGCGGCGCGCCTGCGCCCCGGGGCGTAAAGGCATCGGCGCGCAGGAGCCCGCCTCCAAGTGCGCGCCCGGAGACCCGCTGTTCGTCCACGGGCCGCGGCTCAAGTTCTGCACGGACTCCGACGAGCTTTTGGAGGGGCAGGACAAGCTCTTCGACGACTGGCGCGCGAAGGCTTCGGCGGCCTCGTCCGTGGAGCTGCACGGCAACGCCTCGACGGAGGGGCCTTCCGGTGACTACAACCTAAAGCTTTCGTGCCACCGCGCCGCCGCGATGGCCGTCAAGCTGGCTAGCGCCGGCGTCTCCACGCCCGCGACGCTGCACGCGCACGGCGCCACGGCCGTTTACGGCGACGCGCTGGAGAACCGCAACGTCGTGCTCGTCACGAAGGCGCCCGTGAAGAAGGAGGAGCCGAAGGGAGAGGAGAAGCAGGAGCCGAAGGAAAAAGAGAAGGAGCCGCCGAAGGGGACGAACCAGCTCGACGACTGCAAGGAGGACGCCGGCCAGCCCGCGAGCATACGCGCGGCCGTCTCGCGCGCCTTGGGCGACCTCGACACGGCCATCTCGGCGCTCGCCGCGCGCCCGCTTACCGACCACGCCAAGAACTCCCTCTTCATAGTCCTGCGCGCGAGCGACGACGCCACGGCCGACACCATCCTCGACAGGCTGCGGAAGATTCGGAAGGGGCTCCCCTCCGTCCTCATCACCTGCGACCAGAAGGACAAGATT
>DASPKR010000066.1:0-2296 GCA_035627975.1 Pyrinomonadaceae bacterium
CTTCTTCCCGCGGCTGCGCGGGCAACTCGCCGCCGCGCTCGGCGCTCTGGCGCTCAGGCCCGCCCTCGCCTCCTCGCTCGCGCTCGTCGTCGTGGGCGTCGCCGTCGGCGCGCTCTGGTTCGGGCGCTCCACTCGACAACCGGAGGGCGCGCCTTCGCCTAAAGAAGTCGCCAGCTCCGCCGGCAGTAAGGTTGATAAGCCCGGCGCGCCCTCGCCGGTCGAAACGGGCACGGGCGCCCCGACGGTCGTCACTCCGGGCGCGGGCGACGCGGATAACAACGCGGTCGCCGCGGTTCCTCGTCAGTCCGCGCGGCCCGCGGCTAACGGCCGGGCAGTCATAACGAATGCCTCCGCGCCGGCAGAAGCGGTCGCGGCGCCGACGGGCGACGTGATAGAGGTGCTCGAAGAGCACCCGGTCAGGCAGGACGACCCGCTGCTGGCGATTCTGCCCAAGCAGCTCGAAGACCCCGACGAGATCATCGCCGCCGCGGGGCCGCTCGGCCCCGAGCAGAAGGAGGTCGCGCGCCACGTCGAGAAGGCCGAGGCGCTTCTGCGCTCGTTCCGCAACGTCAACTACTCCGCCCCGGGCGAGGCCGGGGCCGAAGGGCTGGCCTACGAGCGGAGGCTTTCGAGGAAGCTGCTCGAAGAGAACACCTCCTTGCAGCTCGAGGCCGAGACGGCCGGCGACAAGGAGACGAGGCGCGTCCTTAGCGCGCTCGAGCCCTTCCTGCTGGACATTTCGAATATGCGCGAGAAGCCGACGCGCGAAGAGGTGCGCTCGATCAAGAGGCGCATGGAGAAGCAGGAGATAATAGCCGCGTTGCAGGTTTACTGATGGAGGGCAGGGCCGACGCCGACGGCTTCGACCGGGAACGCAATTAAAGGAAGAAAGCAGGAATAAAATCATGTCTGACGCAATCAAACCCGCACGCCGCACCACTGGAGCGAGGCCCGCGGCCGCCCTACTCTTCGCCGCCTTCGCGCTCGCGCTCTCGGCTGCGCCCGCGCGCGCGCAAGACCGCGAGCTGCTCAACCGCCTCTTCCAGAGCACGTCCACCACCGACGCCGCCATGCGCGTCTTCGAGCAGGGGCGCGACCTCCTCAACGAGGGCAAGTTTGACCAGGCCGCCCGCGCCTTCGACCGCTTCCTCAAGGAGTACCCGGCGCACGAGAACGCCGACGCCGGCCTCTACTGGCTCGCCTACTCCTACGACAAGCAGAGCCTGTTCTCCCAGGCCGAGGGCGCGCTCACGCTCCTGATGCAGAAGTACCCGAAGACGCGCTGGCTGAAGGACGCCAAGCTGCTCGACTACAAGGTGAAGTCGAAGCTGGGCAAGCGCGTCTCCGTGCCGGACGACCCCGACTGCCAGAACGCCGAGCTTAAGATCATCGCCCTACAGAGCCTCTGCCAGACGGACAAGGCGCGCTGCTCGGCCCTCATCGGCGACGTGCTCAAGTCGAGCGCGCCGTGCTCGCCGCCCGTCAAGCGCGCCGCAATCGCGCTGCTCGCCCGCTACGGCGGCCCCGAGGCCGTCCCGCCGCTCATGCAGATGGCGCGGAGCGAGCCCGACGAGGCGCTGCGCCGCTACGCCATACAGGGCCTGGGCACCACGGGCGACGAGCGCGGCCTGGACCTGCTGCGCGAGCTGGCGATGAGCACCGAGTACGACGACGAGAGCCCGACCGACTCGGCCATACACGCGCTCGCCAACCACGAGAGCCCGCGCGCCGTAGGCATCCTCGGCGACGTGATAGCAAACGGCCGAAACCTCAAGGCCCGTCAGCACGCCGTCACGCTGCTGGCCGGGCGCCGCGGCGAGAACGTCGCCGACGAGCTGCTCCGCCTCTACGACGCCGTGCCGGACTTGAGCGTCCGCCAGTACGTCGTCGCGGGGCTGGGGCGCCGCAGGGAGCCGCGCGTCGTCAACCGCCTCGTAGAGATCGCGCGCACGGCGCCACAGCCGGAACTCCGCAAGCAGGCCATACACGCCATACCGAACCGCAACGAGGAGCAAGACCTCGACGTGCTGCTCTCGCTCTACGACTCGGAGCGCGACGAGCAGTTGAAGACCTACATACTCGGCGCCTTCGGCCGCTACGATAACCAGCGGGCCTACCAGAAGCTCATGCAGGTTGTGCGCTCTAATTCGGAGCCGCTCGAACGCCGCAAGCACGCCATAAGCCTCTTGAGCCGCAGCAAAGACCCCGCGGTCTTGAAGTTCCTCGAAGACATGCTCAAGTAGTAGGCCCCGCGCTTAACCGCCAGGGGCGGCCGCCCTCCGGCGGCGCGGCCGCC
>DASPKR010000067.1:0-2665 GCA_035627975.1 Pyrinomonadaceae bacterium
GCCGCGCGCATACGTGAGCTTGGCGTCGAGCCCGGCCGCGTGCGCGTCGCAGGGAACGTCAAGTTCGACGCGGAAGGTGCGGGCGAGATGCCGCTCACGGCGGAGTTGCGCGAGAGGTTCGGGCTGGGCGGCGACCGCCCGCTCGTGCTTGCCGCTAGCACGCACGCGCCCGAAGAGCGCGCCGTGCTCGAAGCCTTCAAGCAATTAAAGGGTCAAGAAGGGGCGCGTCTGCTCCTCGCTCCGCGACACCCGGAGCGGTTCGCGGAGGTCGCGTCGCTGCTGGAGGCGTCGGGCCTGCGTTGGGCGCGGCGCTCTTCGGAGCCGCTCGAATCCGACAAGACTTGCGACGTGATTCTGCTCGACAGCATAGGCGAGCTTCGCGCCGCCTACCCGCTCGCCGAGGTCGTCTTCGTCGGCGGGAGCGTCGCGCCCGTCGGCGGCCATAACGTCTTGGAGCCGGCGCAGGCCGCCCGGTGCGTCGTCACCGGCGCGCACACGTCGAACTTCACTTCGGTCGTCGGCGCGATGGCGGAGCGCGGAGCGCTCGTGCAACTCCCCGCGCTCTCGGAGGAGGAGGCGCCCGCAGCGCTCGCGGCCGCGCTCGGCGAATTGCTTGCCGACCCAGAAGCCCGGCGCCGCATGGGCGAGCGCGCGCTCGCCGTGCTCGCTGAGAACCGCGGCGCGACTGCGCGCACCATCGAGATGCTCAAACCGATTCTTCAGAGCAGGCCGGGGCCGGAGGGCCGCGGGCCTTTGAAGGACTCTCTGCTCACCTCAGACCTCTAACCCCTGACCTATGAGTCTCGCGCTCGCACCGTTCAGCCTGCTCTACGGCGCGGCCGTGCGGGCGCGGCTGGCGCTCTACTCCCGCGGCTTGCTCGCGCGCGATGACGTGGGCGCGCCCGTCGTAAGCGTCGGCAACCTGACGGCGGGCGGGACGGGCAAGACGCCGCTCGTCGCGTGGGTGGCCCGCGCTCTCGCGGCCGACGGCAGGCGCGTCTGCGTGCTCTCGCGCGGCCACGGGCGCAGGGACGTTAGCAGTCGCGTCGTCGTCTCTGACGGGGCGCGTGTGATGGCGGGCGTAGAAGAGGGCGGCGACGAGCCTGTGATGTTGGCCGAGGAACTTCTGGGCGCTGCCGCGGTCGTGTGCCAAGCCGACCGCGCGGCGGCTGCGCGCTGGGCGCGAGAAGAGTTGGGCTCGGAGGTCTTCGTGCTCGACGACGGCTTCCAGCACCTGCGGCTCGCGCGCGCGCTCGACATCGTGACGGTGGACGGGACGGCGCCGTGGGGCGGGGGGCGGCTCCTCCCGCGCGGGCGTCTGCGCGAGCCCGCGAGCGGGTTGAGGCGCGCGGGCTGCGTCGTCGTCACTCGCTCGGACATGGCCGACGACTTGGAAGGCTTACGCGCGGAAGTGTCGGTGCTGACGGGCGGGCGCGCGGCGGTCTTCGCCTCGCGAGTGCGCGTGAAGGGCTTGCGCGCGCTCGGCGGGCGCGGCGGCGAAGTTGTTGACAGCGACGCTGCGCCGAGGTCGGTCGCGGCCCTCTGCGCCGTCGGCAACCCGGCCGCGTTCTTCGAGCAGGTGCGGCGCGCAGGGTTAGACCTCGTGCTCGAGCGCGCCTTTCCTGACCATCACAAATACACGCAAGGCGAATTGGACGAAGTCTCGCGCGAGGCAGAAGCGGTCGGCGCGCGCGCCGTGCTCACGACGGCGAAGGATGCCGTCAAGCTGCGCGAGCTTTCCCCTCCCCTGCCCTTTTACGTGGTCGAGACTGATTTGGAGTTTGACGACGAGGCCGCGCTGCTGCGTCTTGTCCGCGAGGCGGCGGGTGGCCGCTGAAGTGTTCTTAAGGCGCGGGGGCGCTCGGGCCGGACGAGTCAACCGAGGGGCCTGACTTCGTTTCGGCGGGCGGCTTCGATGCTTCGGGCTGCGGCTTCTTCGGCGTGGGCCGGGGCGGGGGGGGCGGGTCGTCGCCGCCCTCGGGGCTGGCGTTGATGTTCGGCAGGCGGATGGCGCGCGCGGGCGTGGGCGTCGCCTTCGGCTTGTCGCCCTCGCCGGCGTTCGCGTTCTCTTCGCCCGTCTGCTGGCCGTCGGCCTGGCCTTCGCCCTCGGGCGTCGGCGTCGTCGAGGCGTTGGCCTCGGCGAAGCTGCCGGGGTCTGCGGTCGCGGGGAGGTCGCCGGCGCCTGCGGGCGCGCCGGGCGTGGGCGTCACCAGCGGCGTAAGGTTGTGCTCGGCCTGTCCCGTGGGCGGCGTCAGGGTCTGTACGGGCTGGCTGTTGGGGTCGGCCGTGAGCGGCGGCTGCCCGGTCTGCTCTTCGCCGGAGGCGCCGCGACGCTGGAAGGCGAAGACGACCGCGAAGACTATCAGCAGCGCAGCTATCGCCGGCACCGCGATCCGCCACGGGTTGAAGCCCGAGTCGGGCAGCGGCGCGACCGGCGGCGGCAGCTCTTCCGTGCGCATCGCGGCGGCGCCGCCCGTCGCGTAGCCCGCGCTCACGACGGTCGCCTCGTCGGCGTCGTCGGCGGCCGTGTGTCGCGCCGCGCCCTCGGCGGCGGTCGGGACTACGATGCGGTCTGTCTCGGCCGCGGCCGCCGAGGCGCGCGCGGCCGTCAGGGGCTCGCCCTCGGCGGCGGCAGAGGCGAGCGCGTCGTAGAGCTCGCCCGCAT
>DASPKR010000068.1:0-7824 GCA_035627975.1 Pyrinomonadaceae bacterium
CTACGACCCGCAGAAGCCGTCGGAGAATTTCCCCGCCCCCTGGCGCGGCGGCCCGTGGGGCATGGGCGACATAACGAACTACATGACGCGCGCGGCCTTCGAGCTTCTCAAGCACGCCGCCGACAACCGCGAGCGCTGGCTCCGGCGCTTTTACGAAGTCGGCCGCGAGGCCGTCCGACCACGCCGCCCCGGCGAGCTACAGGGCTTCCGCATACTCCCTTCGGAGAACAGCGGCCAACTGCTCGACATACTCCGAAGGGGCGGGGTGGAGATGGAAACCATGTCGCGGAGGGAGCCCGGCCGGCGCAGGGCGCGCGGTGTGATGCGCGGAGGCGGCAGGGCCGGGGCAGACTGGCAGGAGCTTGATACGTTCGTCCCTTTAGCGCAGCCCTACGGCGCCTTCGCCAAAGCCCTGCTCGAAAGGCAAAACTACCCCGACCTGCGCGACGCCTCCGGCAACCCGCTCCCGCCCTACGACGTGACGGCGCACACGCTGCCGCTGCTTATGGGCGTAGAGGTCGAGCCGGTCTATCAGCCCGTCAGGCGCGGCACTCTCTTGCGGGACGAGTCGGCCGAGGGCGGCCGCGCGCCCACGCGCCCCGACCAGTCCCGCCGGCCCCGCGTCGCGCTCTACAGGTCTCACGTCCCCTCGATGGACGAGGGCTGGACGCGGTGGGTCTTCGAGGATAACGGGATTAGTTCCGCCTCTATCACCGACGCGGAGGTGCGCGCCGGGCGTCTGCGTGAGAAGTACGACGCCGTCGTCATCCCCGACCAGTCGCCGCGAGCGATTCTGGAAGGCCACCGGAAGGGGGCGATGCCGGACGAGTTCACGGGGGGCTTAGGGAAGGATGGCGTCAAAGCCTTGCGCGAGTTCGTCGCGGGCGGCGGGACGCTGGTGTGCCTCAACCGGGCGTCTAACTTCGCCATCGAGCAGTTCGATCTGCCTCTGCGCGACGTGACCGAGGGCCTCCGGCGCACGGAGTTCTACGTCCCCGGCTCTATCCTGCGCACGGTACTCGACACGACGCACCCTCTGTCGAAGGGCATGCCGCGCGAGTCAATCGCATGGGTCGAGGACTCGCCCGTCTTCGAGATAAAGAGCGACCCGCTGGCGCTACCGCGCGTCAAGATAATCGCGCGCTACCCGCACTCGGGCAGCCCGCTACTGTCGGGTTGGTTGCTGGGCGAAGAGCGCCTGCGCGGGCGCGCGGCGCTCGTGGAGGCGGGCCTCGGCGAGGGGCGCGTTATACTCTTCGGCTTCCGCCCGCAGTACCGCGCGCAGTCGCTAGCCACCTATCCTCTGCTCTTCAACGCGCTCGCGCCGTCAAGCTAGCGGTCGAAGACTACGACGGGCATGACTGCTACGAGCGAGCCGGCATAGACACGGCGAAGAAGATATAGACGATGTCGAGCAGCCACTTGAAGGCCGCGACCGCCGCGCCCTCGCACGCTTGGCGCGCCTCGCCTGCCGCCCCGACGGCTGCCTGCCCCGGCGACATCACTCGCCTTCGCCGCGCTTCGACCTGACCGAGCCGGAAATCTTCTTGCGCGTCGTCTCGCCCGTCTCCAGCACGGGTATCCCTTCGTCAACTTCTGCGTGCGGTCGCGGTATGACGTGCGTGGTGACGACCTCGCCGACCCGGCGCGCGGCGGCCGCGCCAGCGTCCACGGCGGCGCGCACCGCCCCGACTTCGCCGCGCACTATCGCCGTCACCAGCCCCGCGTCAATCTTCTCGTACCCCACCAGCCGAACGTTCGCCGCCTTAACCATCGCGTCCGCGGCCTCTATCATCGCCACGAGGCCGCGGCACTCCACCATCCCGAGAGCTTCCATGACTGAGCCCTTCCCCTCCCGCGATATAAAAAAAGAAACGCCCGCGAAGGCGTGAAGCATAACACAGGACGGGGCGCGCCGCTCAGGGCCTTATGGCGACGGACATCTCTTCGGCCGTGAGCGTTTTCGCGACGGCGCCGGCCTTGATTCTCGCATTCTTGCCTTCGAGCATCGCGCCCCCCGGGCCCATGAACACCGCGAGGCCGGCCATCTCGGCAACGCGCGGGCGCCCCTTCTCCTTAAGCGGCTCGCCCCGGAGCAAGGCCCACTGACCGTCAACCGTCACCGTCTGCTCGACCAGGATTTCGAGCTTCCCGCCCCTCCCGAGGCGGCGCGGCCGCTTAGCCACCACGACGCGCGCCAGAGCGCGCGCGCCGCGCCGGATGACGACGCGGCCCCCGACGGTCACGTCCTCGGCGACCTCGAAGAAGTCTATGGTCTCGCCCTCGAGCACCGTGCTGCTGAAGATGTCCTGCCGGGCCCTTATGAGGACTTCTGTGCCGGCGGGGACGCTCACCTCAAGGCCCGCGCCCCGCTGCGAGCGGCGAGCGGCGAGAGCCGGCGTGAGGCAGGCAAGGACGACGGCCGCGCCGGCGAGACTGATGAAGCGACGACGGCCCGTCATTGTCTAAGTCCTCGGGATGGACAGGACGATGAGCGTTAAGAGGCCGACAAGCGCCGCGGCGCCGACGATGGCCGTGCGCTTTGGGTCGGGGCGCTGGCCGAAGAGGTTCTTCTCGCCGTAGCCCGACTGCGCCTTCTTCACGTCGGCGTAGTCGAACGTCACGACCTGGTGTAGGTCAACCTCGACTATGTCGAAGCCCGTCTCGCCGATGCTCCTTACCGCGCCGTGGAACTTCTTACCGTCTTTGGTCTTCACGGTTATGCGGCCGCCGATCCTTATCTTCTCGACCTTGCGCCTGACCTTCTCGGCCGCGTCGTCAGCCTTCGCCGCCTGCGCCGGCTGTGCCTGCGCGCCCGACTGCCGGCACTCGGCCCTGCGCGCGCCCGCCGCCAGGAGCGCCGCGCAGAGCAGGAGCGAAACACTCGCGCTTCTCATAACCTGAAAGTCTCCTCTCTTCGGTTTCGGGGCGTGCTGAGGCTTTCGTCCCTGCGCTCGTGACTGCAACGCGGGTGCCGCGCGGCCCGTGCAGCGAACTTCCCGAGAAGGGCGCGCCCGGCGGGCCCAGCGGCGCAGCAAAAGGAGGACAGTTGGAGGGGCGGCGGGTTTGTTGAGCCCGCTAGTTCCTGAGCGAGTGTATAGGGGCGGGTATGCGGCCGCCGCGGCGTATGAAGGCTTCGGAGGAGAACTGGTTAACGGGCATGATGGGGGCGCTGCCCAGCAGGCCGCCGAACTCTACGGTGTCGCCTACGTCCCGGCCCGGCGCGGGGATTATGCGCACGGCGGTCGTCTTGTTGTTCATCACGCCGACGGCCATCTCGTCGGCGATGATGGCGGCTATGGTCGCCGCGCTCGTCGAGCCGGGGACGGCCACCATGTCGATGCCAACGGAGCAGACGCTAGTCCAGGCTTCGAGCTTGTCGAGCGAGAGGGCGCCTAGGCGCGCGGCCTCTATCATCCCGGCGTCCTCCGAGACGGGGATGAAGGCGCCGCTCATCCCGCCCACGGAACTGGAAGCCATCGCGCCGCCCTTCTTGACGGCGTCCGTGAGGAGCGCGAGCGCGGCCGTCGTCCCGTGCGTGCCGGCGCGCTCGAAGCCGAGCGCCTCGATTATCTCTGCGACGGAGTCGCCCGGCGTCGGCGTCGGCGCGAGAGACAGATCAATGATGCCGAAGCGCAGGCCCAACCGGCGCGCGGCCTCGCGGCCGACCAGCTCGCCGGCGCGCGCCAGCTTGAAGGAGAGCTTCTTAATGAGCTCGGCCACCTCGTCGAGCGGCGCGCCCGCGGGCGCGTGGCGGACGGCGTGGTTCACGACGCCGGGGCCTGAGACGCCCACGTTGATGACGGCCTCCGGCTCGCCGACGCCGTGGAACGCGCCGGCCATGAACGGGTTGTCCTCGACGGCGTTGGCGAAGCAGACGAACTTCGCGCAGGCCAGGCCCCCTCGGTCGCCCGTAAGCTCCGCCATCTCCTTTATCAACTCGCCAGTGCGGCGCACGGCGTCCATGTTGACGCCCGCGCGCGTGGTCGCCACGTTAAGCGACGAGCAGAGGCGGGCCGTGCCGGCGAGCGCCTCCGGGATGGAGTCGAGGAAGACAGATTCGGAGCGCGTCATCCCCTTGTGGACGAGCGCGGAGTAGCCGCCGACGAAGTCAACGCCGACGACGCCGGCCGCTTCGTCAATCGCGCGGGCGAGCGTCAGAAGCTCGCGCGGCGCGCGCGCGCGGTTGGCGATGAGCGCGACGGGCGTGATCGAGATGCGCTTGTTGGCGACGCTCAGGCCGAACTCCTCGCCTATCTCGTTGACCGTGGGGACCAGGCGCGCTGCCGTCGCCTCTATCTTCTCGCGGGCGGCGTCGGCCGTCGCCTCTATGGTGTCGCGCGCGCAGTCTCGCAGAGAGAGCCCGAGCGTGACCGTGCGCACGTCGAGGTGCTCCATCTCGGTCATGCGGACGGTCTGGAGGATTTCGGCCTGTGTGTATTCCATAAGCGGGCCCGGGCGCTACCTCAGAACCGTGGTGCTCAGGAAGAGGAAGAAGAGGAAGACGAGAAAGAGGGCGGCGGCGATGATGATGAAGCGCAGGCCCGAGTCGTCCGGCGTCTCTTCGAGGACGACGAGCGCCTCGTCGCGCATCCTCTCGACGCGCGGCCGGATGTTTTCTTTGACGCGCGCGACGCGGCCCCGCACGCCCTCGCCCGCCTGCTGCCCCGCGGGCTGCGCGTCTGCCGGGGGCTGCTGAGCCGCCGGCCGCGGAGTAGGCGTTGTCGTCGCGGTCAGTGGCTCCGCGGCGCCCGCCGGCTGGCCCTCCACGGACTGAAGGAAGGAATGAAACTCCCTCGCCGGCGGCGCGGAGAAGCGCGGCGCCTCCGCCTCGCGCGTCGGGGGCGGCGGCGGGAGCTCGTTCGGCGGCGCCGACGCGCCGCGCGCTCCGTCGCCTTCGCCCGTGCGCGCCTGCTCGGCCTCGCCGAACTCCTCGCCGCACTGCGGGCAGAAGCGCGCGCTCGGGCGCACCGACGCGCCGCACGACAGGCACCTGCGGGATATCTCTGGGAACATAGGAGCAGAGGCCGGAGGTCAGTTAAAAGACCTCTTCTGACCTTTGGCGTCTGACATCAGATTCTGTGCATGGCGTTGAAGAGGTCTTCGCGCTGCGCGTAGATGCGCACGCCGAGCCGGTTGCCCTGCTCGCGGAAGCGCTCCTTGAGCGCCGCGGCCGACTCGCGCGCGCGCGTGATGTCGGCGACGATGACCATCGCGAACTTGCCCTGCACGACCGTCTGGTTTATGTCAATGATGCTGCAACCGGCCTCGGCGAGAAT
The DNA here is from genome assembly GCA_035627975.1 of Pyrinomonadaceae bacterium. Lineage (GTDB taxonomy): Bacteria > Acidobacteriota > Blastocatellia > Pyrinomonadales > Pyrinomonadaceae > QHXN01. Next base: position 5,280 of record DASPKR010000068.1, read on the forward strand.
CTGCGAGACGCCGGCCACTATGCCGGGGTTGTCAACGCCGAAGACGGAGACGATGAGGCGATCTGAGCGGCCCTCGCCGCCGCCGCGCACGGCCCCCGCGCCCTGCGGGGCCGCGCCGCCGTCGCCCGCGGCAATCGGCTCTATCGCGCGGTAGATGTCCATCACGAGCGCCTCGACCTCGCGCTCGTCGGCGCCCGCCCCCAGACGCCCGTACACCGCCCGCGTGATGCGGTAGATCAGCTCTTCGTTAGCCATGCTAAGACAGATGCTAGATGTCAGGTGCTAGATGCTGGTTTAGAGCGCCGCCCTATTAACCAGCATCTAGCACCTGACATCTAGCATCTACTTTTTACCTTCCGTTGTCGCGGGCGCGCAGCTCGCGCGACGACTCGACAAGTTCGTCCGAGCGCGCAAGCTCCTCCTGCATGTCCATCCGGTCAACTATTCCGACGACGGCCGCCTCTATTGACATCTCCTGGTTGCCGACGGCCGAGCGCGCCGCCTTCCCGTAGGCGCACATCACGACCTCGCCCGGCCCGGCGCCCAGGCGGTCGGCCACGACGACGATGTTGCGCGTCGGCTCCTTGTCCAGGTCAATCGGGTGGACGATGAGGAACCTCACGCCCTCCAGGTCGGGCGTCTTCTTCGTTGACCAGACCGTGCCGACGACTTTCCCTAAGAACATAAGAAATCGGAAGTCGGGGGTTCAGCTTTTAGTCTGGCCCCGCGACTTCATGCCTTCGCGAATACCTCGGCGGCCTCGCCCATGTCGCGCGCGGCGGGGGTGATGATGGTGCGGGCGCCGACGTAAATCTTCTCGCCCTTCTGTATGGCGCGGCGCACGTCGTCCTCGCAGACGAACTCGACGGCGCGCTTGCCGTTCGTCTGCGCTGGCGCGGGCGTCGCGGGCTTGCCGCCGTCACTCGCGGCCGGCGCCTGGGCCGGGGGCGCGGGCTGAGCTTGAGAAGACTGCTGGCGGCCGCCGTTGCCCGCGTGCGCCTCGGCGGTGGGCGCGGCCTCGGGCTGCGGCGCCACTCCGCCCGATGGCGAGACGCGGTGCGGCTCTATGTCAACGTCCTGCTGCACGAAGGCGTGCGGCTGCGCGACGGGGAGCGGGCCGCCCGTGGGCTCGGCCGCGGGCGAGCCCGTCTGCTGCGGCTGGCGCGCGCTCAGGAAGCGGTCAACTATCTTGGCTATCTCGTCCCGGCTCACGCCGCCGCCCGAGCCCGCGAGCGCGGGCTGGCGCTGAGCTGCGGGGGCAGCCGCGGGCTGCTGCTGTGCGGCGCGGGCGGCCGGGCGCTTCGACGGCACGGCGCGTGTCTCGAAGGCGACGCGTTTGATGTCCATCAGGTGCCACGGAGAGATGTTGTCGGACGTGACGTTGCCGCCCCAGGAGCCGCAGCCCAGAGTCATTGAGGGCGGGAGCGCCGTCGAGAACCCTATGGCGCCGTGCGTGGTCGGCGTGTTGACGACGACGCGCGAGGCGGGCATCTCCGTGCCGAAGGCGCGCGCGACGTCGCGCGAGCGCGTGTGAATGCCGGCGGTGTGGCCCATGCCGCCGTAGGAGAGAACCTCGAAGCAGCGCGCGGCGCCGCGCTCCAACCCGTCCTCTACGTAGAAGGCGAGAATTGGCGAGAGCTTCTCCATCGAGAGCGGGTGGTCGCGCCCGACGCCGCCCACCTCGGCCATAAGGCAGCGCGTCCCCGCCGGTACGCTTAAGCCTGCCATCTTTGCGATAACTTCCACGGACTTCCCGACTATCGCGGGGTTTAAGGCGCGCTGCGCCGTCGCGACGACTCTGGCGAGCTGGTCGGCCTCCGAGGCGGAGAGGAAGTGCGCGCCCTGCGCCTCAAACTCCCGCCTGACCTGCGCGGCCACGGGCGCGTCGGCGACGACGGCCTGCTCCGAGGCGCAGATCGTCCCGTTGTCGAAGGTCTTGCCCGTCAGGATGTTCTGCACGGCGAGCGGGATGTCGGCCGTGCGCTCGACGAAGACGGGGACGTTGCCGGGGCCTACGCCGAAGGCGGGCTTCCCAGAGGAGTAGGCCGCGCGTACGAGCCCGATGCCGCCCGTGGCGAGTATGACGGCGGTCAGCTTGTGCTTCATCAAGGCTTCGGTGCCTTCGATGGTCGCGCTCGTCATGCAGCCGACGGCCTCGGGCGGCAAGCCTTCTTTCACGCCCGCCTCGCGCATCAGCCGCGCCGTCTCGGCTATGCACTTCGCGGCCGAGGGGTGCGGCGAGAGCACTATCGAGTTGCGCGACTTGATGGCGATGAGGATTTTGAAGATGGCCGTGGACGTGGGGTTGGTCGAGGGGATGATGCCGGCGACGACGCCGCGCGGCGAGGCTATCTCCATCACCTCGGCCGACTCGTTAACGACGCCGACGGTGCGGAGCCCCTTGAAATAATTCCAAACGTCCTCGGCGGCGAAGCGGTTCTTCTCGCGCTTGTCGTCGGGGATGCCGTAGCCCGTCTCCTCGACGGCCATCGCGCCGAGCCGGGCGGCGTCGCGCAACGCCGCCGCGGCCATCGCCCCGCAGACG
>DASPKR010000069.1:0-2686 GCA_035627975.1 Pyrinomonadaceae bacterium
GCGCGCCCTGTAGGAAGGGGCGCGTCTCGTCGGCGAGGACGGCGACACGCTTGCCCATGTCGCGCGCGCCGCGCACGACGCCGAGGGCCGTGCCGTAGTCGCCCGCGGTGGCGAGCGCGCCCGCGTTGCAGTGCGTCAGCACGGTCGCGCCGTCGGGTATCAGCTCGCCCCCGAAGCGGCCCAGCGCTCGGTTCGACTCGATGTCATCGCGGAAGATGGCCTGAGCCTCTTCGATTAGCTGCCGCTTGACTGAGTCGGCGTCGGCGCCCTCGGCCTTCGCGCGGCGGAAGCGCTCGCGCATGCGCTCGATGGCCCAGAAGAGGTTGACGGCCGTGGGGCGCGTGCGGCTCATCACGTCGCAGAAGTAGTCGAAGTCCTGCTCTAAATCTTCCACGGAAGTCCCGACGGCCTGCGAGGCCCCGAGCGCTATCCCCATCGCGGCAGAGACGCCTATCGCGGGCGCGCCGCGCACGACCATCTGCTTGATGGCATCGGCCACCTCCTCGCACGACCTGAGCATCAGGTACTTCTCTTCGTTCGGCAGCGCGCGCTGGTCAATCATGCGCACGCCCTCGGCCGTCCATTCGACGGTCTTGATCATGTCGGTAAAAGTCTCCTCGGTGTTTATGAGAGCCGGGCTTGATTATAGAGGCTCGGGGGCGGCTAAGGACAGCACAGAGGCGGGCCGCCCGCGGCCGGCCCTACTTTGAGCCGGCGGCGTCGGCCCGCCCCTTGAGCTTCGCGGCGGAGTTGCGCGCCCTCGCCCGCGTTAATCTACCGCCCGGTCGAGGTCGGCCTTCGTCATGAAGCCGCCGATGAGGAAGATGATCCCGAGCAGCACGTGGACGATGTGATCCATCGTGGCCAGTTCGAGCGAGCCGGGCAGCACGGCCAGCAGGCTCGAATCGCCCGCGCCGTGGTGGCCCGTGGGGACGCCCGCGACCGTGTGCGAGCCGGCGCCGCCCGCGAGGAAGCCGACGATGCCGAGCAGCAGATAGACGACGCCGAAGACGATGCAGAAGAGGCGCGCGCCCGAGAGTGTCCCCGCGAAGCCGAAGTAGAGGGCGAGGGCGCCCGAGATGATGTGCACGAGGTTGTGCGCGAGGCTCAGGTGCATGCCGAGCATGCCGGGGGCCAGGAAGCCCAGTATCCCCACAAGGATGAACACGACACCCAAGAGTTTGCAGATTGTCTTCGCCATAGCTTTTGTTTCTCCTCCTCGGGAAGGTAAGGTGGATAAACACGGTCGGGGCACCCCGCCGCGCGAGGGGGCCGTCACCCCGCCCCGCCTCTGTAAAATGTTCAAGGTCGCGGCATTGTACAACACAAAGCGGGGCTTTGAGCCAACAAAATCGCGCCCGTTGAGGGCGAAGTTTGGCGGGTGCTATACTCGGCGTCGAACCGCGGCAGTAACCCGAACCCTTGCGAGGTCTCGAAGAGCATGACGCCTCTGGTCGGGCCGAAGCGGGTCACGCCCGAGGAGGCCTGGGGGCTCGTCGAGGCGGGCCTGCGCCCCGTCTTCATAGACACGCGCAACCCGCGCCACTGGGCGCAGAGCGACGTGCAGATACCGGGCAGCTTACGCATCTGGCGCGCAGAACTGGAAGATAGGATTGGCGAAGTGCCGCGCGGCCGGCCCCTCGTCACCTACTGCGCCTGACACTACGAGCACTCGAGCGCCCGTGCGGCGCTCACGCTCGAAGAGTACGATTACACAGACATACACGTCCTCGTCGGCGGCATCAACGCCTGGCGCGACCGCGGGCTGCCGCTGGAAAAGAAGGCGGAAGGCAGTAAGCAGTAGGCGGGCTCTAAGGCGCACGCGCGAGATGACACGGCTCCTTCTGCTTTCTGCCTGCTTAAATTTATGAAATCTGGCTGGGAGGCCGTCATCGGCCTTGAGATTCACGCACAGCTGAGCACCGAGTCGAAGATTTTCTGCGGGTGCTCGACGCGCTTCGGCGACGAGCCGAACTCGAACACCTGCCCGGTCTGTCTGGGGCTGCCCGGCTCCCTGCCGGTGCTCAACCGCCGGGCGGTCGAGTTGGGCGCGCGGGCGGCGCTCGCTCTCGGCCTTCGCGTCAACGAGGTGTCGGTCTTCGCGCGCAAGAACTACTTCTACCCCGACCTGCCGAAGGGCTACCAGATTTCGCAGTACGACCGCCCGTTCTCTTCCGACGGCCGCCTCGAAATCATGACGGCCGAGCGCGACGAGGGCGGCCACGCGCGCGACTGGCGGCCGATGCAGATTCGCATCACTCGCCTGCACCTCGAAGAGGACGCCGGCAAGAACGTCCACGAGGGCCTGCCCGAGACGAACCGCTTCTCCTACATTGACCTCAACCGGGCGGGGACGCCGCTCGCCGAGATCGTCACCGAGCCGGACTTCCGCACCTCTTGGGAGGCTTACGACTACGTCAACCACGTCCGCCGCGCTTTGCAGTGGGTCGGCGCGTCGGACGCGGACATGGAGAAGGGGAACCTGCGCTGCGAGGCCAACGTCTCCGTGCGCAGGAAGGGCGAGGGGTTCGGGACGAAGGTCGAGCTGAAGAACCTCAACTCGGTGCGCTTCATGCAGCGCGCCATCGAGTTCGAGATAGAGCGGCAGATTGCGCTCATCGAGTCGGGCGGGAAGGTCTCGCAGGAGACGCGCCTGTGGGACGAGCGCGCGGGCGAGACGCGCGTG
>DASPKR010000070.1:0-9257 GCA_035627975.1 Pyrinomonadaceae bacterium
CGATTGCGGTTTCCGATCCGAGCGGAAAAAATGTTGACGACTACGACGCGAGCTGCCACGGCAATTTTAATTTGCCGAAAACGAAAAAAGGCGACTATCGAATCGTCATTACCGAATGCAAAAAAGCCGAGCCGTGGAAAGGCCCTTTCAAAATTAAGGTGAGCGCAACCGACAATTAAGGAGAGCGTCATGAAAAATGCAGTCACAAAAATTCTGTTTGCATTCCTCCTGACGGCGATGTGCGGTTCGGCGATTTTCGCTCAGACCGCCGAACGGATAAATTTTGAGAAAGAAGGTTCGATGTCGCTGGTTTGGGAACAGATGATGCCGAAAGGCTCGACGAAAACCTACGTTTTCCGTGGCGAGAAAGATCAGACGGTCTCCTTTGCTTTGATTGAAGACACGGGCAAAGGCAAGTTGAATTTCGACAATTTCGGGACGGTTGACGTGAGCGTCATCGGCCGAAATCAAAATTTCAAATTGACTGAAGCTCGCGACTACTATTTTACGGTCATCAACGAGTCAAACAAACAGACGAGTTTCAGGATTTCCATCAGCGTAACGGATGCGGAGGGAAATCCGATAACACTGCCGATTAGAAACACCATCTCGGCAACGCATTGGAAAAAAATGCCGAGTCTGGGCGAGACTCCTTTGCTGCTCGCTATCGGCGCCGGAAATGCGGTCTGGGCGGTTGACATCAAGAACAAGGTTTACAAACTGGACAATGACAAATGGACGAAGACGGATTTCGGCGGTCTGTACGACAACTCGACCATCAGTAAGATCGTCGTTGATCCCGACGGTTATCCGTGGGTGCTTGCCGACACGCTGATTTTTCGACTCGTCAACAATCGCTGGACGGAAATGCCCGGCCGCGCCAACGACATTTTCATTTCGCCCTTGGGTCTCGTCTGGATCGTTGGCGCGAGCGACAGCACCGGCGCAAGCGACAACAACCCGATCCTTCAGTGGAACGAGACGACGAGAAAGTGGCTTAAAACGAAAGACCCTGCGGCGACGCAAATTGCCGACAGCGGCGGCGCCGATGCCGCATATTTGTTGTCACTCCGTAACGATGGAAGCGTCTGGTTTTACGGTTCGCCCGATAACGCGCACGCGACTAAGGGAAGATGGAAGAAGATGCACGGCATGTACGGCACGCAGCTCAGCATCGGCGGAGACGGCACGGCTTGGCTTGTCGGCGACACTGAAGGCAACGTGGAAGAAGGATTTGTTCTTTATCGTTTAGATAACGCTTCCAATACCTGGAAGAAGATGGAGGGCAAATGCCTGTATCTCGCCGTTGACATGCACGGTCAAGCGTGGATCATCACCCGCGACGGCAACATCTATCAATACATTGGCAAGTAAACCGGAAAAGAGGAAAACCATGAAACTATTACTTTTAACTGTAACTCTGCTTACTGCATTTGTGTCGGCTTGCACCGTCGATACGGCAACGCCCGCCAATAACGGCGTTTCAAACTCTAATGCTCCGACCAGTAGTAATGCCGCGGCAGTGAAAACCGAAAAAACACCGGCGGCAGGCGCCGAGAATGCGACTTCAACAAACAATAACAAATCGCTGGAGTCAGGACAAAATTCGGAAAGAGTCCAATTCGCGGCAGGAAAAACCGAGACGACTTTGACGCGCACCATTCCTGCCAACAATTCGATAGACTTTGTTTTGAATGCTCAAAGCAGGCAGAGAATGCAGTATAGCGTGATCTACGACGACGGTTCGGACACCGACATCGAAGTATTTTTAAGCGAACCCGGATCGCAGGACATCTCCAAAACTTCAGACGCGAATCAAAACAATGAATTCATAATCAAAAAAACGGGTGACCATCGAATTACGGTTCAAAACAAAACCGGAAACAAAGTAACCGTTCAATTCGGTGTAGTAATCAATTAACCAACTTCATAAAAATATACTTTGACGGCAATTCTTTTTGCCGCCATCCGTCATCTCTGGCGAGCAATCTGACGATTTGATTGTTTTGTTCGTCAGCTTTGAAGTGTATCCCTCTATCCCGCTTTCCGACCGGCAGGCTGGAAGTATCGGCTCGCTTGCGTGGCTCTTGTTATCCGCAGGTACCCATAAATCTTTCCTTTTGCCGCTTTCTTCTGTCCAGCGGATTCTGGCCTACCAGTTACCATTTTTTTCAACTACACTTCCCTTTCTAACTCCAGGCATTTTCAATCTCCCTTATCCCCCTTTTAATCCCCCTTTCGGTTTTAAATCGAAGAGAAGGATTAAAGCGGGCGCTCATACTGTTGAGTTTTTCAGGAAGATTTGAGAGAAAATCTAACTTGGGCTGGCTTTTAACCAGCGGATCGCAGGTTCGAGCCCTGCTCGGCTCATCAACCCTTTCGATAAGTAAAAGGCCACTCCGAAGAGTGGCCTTTTCTGAAGCCGAGGCCCGCCGCGCGCGCCTTCCCCACGTCACCTCTCACGCGGCGCCCGAAGCTCTACGCCCGCCGATAAATTCCTTGACGCGCCGGCCCGGCCCGTTATAATCCCGTCACGCGCACACGCGAGGCCAGGCCGAAAACGGAGGCGACCGCGCCTACCGTCTGCCTCGCGGCCTACACTCCTTGAATCCCAGAGCAGCCGTTCTTACACATCCCGAGGTGAATAGATGAGAGTCGCGCCCGCCCCTATCTCTGCCTACTTCTTCGCCGTCGTCTTCCTCTTGGTCTCGGGCAGCAGCGCCGCTGCGCAGACGCCCGGCCAACTCCTGCTCGTCACAAGCTACAACAACGACCGCGTCGTGCGCTTCGACCCGGTGAGCGGCGCCTTCGAGGGCGACTTCATCACGCCCGGCGGCGGCGGGCTCGACGGCCCCTACGGCATCACCTACGGCCCGGACGGGGGGCTCTACGTCTCCGGCCACAACAGCGACAACGTCCTGCGCTACGACGCGCAGAACGGCGCCTTCACGCGCGCGTTCGTGCCGGCGGGCTCGGGCGGGCTCGACGGGCCGACCGACATAGTCTTCGGCCCCGACGGCCACCTCTACGTCACGGACTATAACAACGACCGCATCCTGCGTTACAACGGCGCGACCGGCGCCTTCATCGGCACCTTCGTCGCCGCGGGCTCGGGCGGGCTCGACGGCCCCAACGGCTTCACGTTCGGGCCGGACGGGAACCTCTACGTTTCGAGCCACAACACTGACCAGGTGCTGCGCTACAACGGCACGACCGGCGCCTTCATTGACGTGTTCATCACGGCCGGCTCGGGCGGCCTCGACGGCCCCATTGGGGTTGTCTTCCACTCGGGCGTGCTCTACGTCGCTTCATACGTCAACCAGGCCGTCAGGGCCTACGACGCCTCGACCGGCGCGCACCTCAGCAGCCCCTTCTCTTTAAACAGCCCCACGGGCCTTCTGGTTGACTCCGGCGGCCTCCTCTACATGGCCAGCTTTGCGGATCACAACGTCAGGCGGCACCAGATCGGGGTCGGTTCCCTCAGCACGCTCAGCGGCGGGCTGAACGCCCCGGTCTTCATGGCGCTCACACCTACGCCGCCCTGCACGAAGGCGCCCGTCGGGATGGTCTCCTGGTGGCCCGGCAACCAGAACGGCCGCGACCTAATGGGGAACAATTACGCCGCGCTGAAGAACGGCGCGACGGTCGCCCCGGCCAAGGTCGCGAAGGGCTTCAGCCTCGACGGCGTGAACGACTTCGCCGAGGCCCCCGACAACCCCTCGCTCGACATCACCGGGGCCATAAGCGTTGACGCGTGGGTGAAGCCCGACACGACGGCCGGCAATCATATCATCCTCTCTAAGTATGACTCGCCCGCCAGCCAGCAGAGCTACGCCTTCGGCGTTGACAACGGGCAAGTCCACTTCACCGTCTATCAGACGGGCGACGCCTCCGTCTATCGCGGGGCGCAGACGACCGTCTCCATACCGGCGGGGCAGTTCTCGCACGTCGCCGCCACCTTCAACCCTTCAACCCAGGCGATAAAGATTTACATAAACGGCGTGGAGGCGCCGGCCGCGCCGCTGGGCGGCTCGGCGAACGTGGCCTCGATCTTCGACAGCACGGCGCCGCTGCGCATCGGCGCGGTCAAGAACTCGGGCACGGGCCTCCTCGCCTTCGACGGCATCATTGACGAGGTCGAGCTCTTCGCCCGCGAGTTGACGGCCGACGAGGTGCTCGCCGTCTGGAACGCGGGCGGCGAGGGCAAGTGCCGCGAGTGCGCCCCTCCGCCTTCGGGCATGCTGGGGTGGTGGCCCGGTGACGGCAGCGCGCACGACATCGTGGGCGGCCACGACGGCACGCTGAACAACGCGACGTTTGCCAACGGCATGGTCGAGCAGGCGTTCGATTTCACGGGCCTGCCCGGGGTCGTCGTGCCCGACGCCCCGGAGCTTAACCCGCAGACTTTCACCATTGACGCCTGGGTCACGCGCGCGCCCTTCTCGTGCGGCGTCTGCGCGGCCTTCGTCGCCGCCAAATCGGGCTCCGACGGCAACCGCGGCTTCGAGTTGGACTTCAGGGGGGACGGCTCCATCAATTTCTATCTCAACGGCGGCACCACCGGCGGGCACGTCCCGAGCACCGTCCTCATCACGGACAACGGCTTCCACCATCTCGCCGCGACCTACGACGGGCAGACGATGAAGCTATACATTGACGGCGTCCTCAACAACCAGAAGGCGGTCAGCACCGTGATCAACTACGAGGCGGGGAGGCCCCTCATCATCGGCGGGCGCGAGTTCAGCTCGACGACCACTTACCCCGGCCTGATAGACGAGCTCGAGCTGTTCGACCGCGCGCTCTCGGCCGAGGAAATCAAATCCATCTACAACGCCGGCGCGGCCGGCAAGTGCCGCGCGTGCGCGCCGCCGCCCACGGAGATGCTCTCGTGGTGGCCTGCCGAGGGGCACACGTTTGACATACAGGGGACGAACCACGCCGCGCTCCGCAACGGCGCGACCTACGTGACCGGCAAGGTCGGGCAAGCGTTCAGCCTGGACGGCGCGGACGACTTCGTGGAGGTGCCGAATAACGCAGCGCTCAACCCGACAACGATAACCGTTGACGGGTGGTTCTACGTCAGGCAGACGCCCTCCGGCGAGTTTTATCTGGTCAGCAAGTACGAGAATTTCGCCGGATGGATTCTGCGCCTCGGCCCAGACCTTGTGCCAGCCTTCTCCGTCCACAGCCTGCCGAGCAACCACGCGGCCGCGACTTCGTCCGTCCCCGTACCGCTGAATGCGTGGGTGCACCTCGCGGGGACTTACGACGGCACGACCGCTCGCATATACGTGAACGGCGATGAGACGGGCAGCGCGGCGCTGGCCGGCGGCTACACGCCGTCAAATACGCCGCTGCGGATCGGCACGGCCACGTGGTTCAACGGCGGGTTCACCAACGGCCTCGTTGACGAGGTGGAAATCTTCTCACGCGCGCTCGACGCCTCGGAGATTCGCGCCATTGCGGACGCAGGCCGCACGGGCAAGTGCCGCGTTGACCTCTCCGTCACGAAGCTCGACTCGCCCGACCCCGTCCTCGCGGGCGGGGAGATTACCTACACCATCGCCGCCAAGAACCTGAGCGACATCGTGGCGACGAACGTCACGGTCACAGACCAGCTCCCCGCCGGGGTCTCTTACGTCTCCGACACGGGCGGCTGCGCGCACGACGCGCCGAACAACCGCCTGACCTGTGCCGTCGGCGGGCTCGACCCCGGCCAGACCTTCTCCTTCACGGTCACGGTGAAGACCGTCTCGACGGTGAACGCCGTCAACCTCGTCACGGTGGACGGCGACGAGCCGGATTCGTTCCCGTCGAACAACCGGCGGAAGGCCGAGACGCGCGTGGTCAACCTCTCGCGCTTCACGCTCTCGGACGACAGGACGACCGGCGGGTGCCAGACCGCGCAGTTGATAACGGGGAGGGTGACCCTGTCGAGCGCCGCCCCGGCCGGCGGCGCGACCGTGCTGTTGCTGAGCAGTAACCCTTCGGCGGCGTCGGTGCCGGCGAGCGTCATCGTGCCGGAGGGGCAGAAGAGCGCGACCTTCGACGTGACGCCCGGCGCGGTCAGCTCGCCCGCCTTCGTGACCTTCAACGCTAAGCTCGACTCGCCGCAGAACCCGGCCTTCGTGCTAATCCAGACGCTGACGGTGTTGCCCATGCGCGTAAGGTCGCTGACACTGACCCCGCCGACGGTGGCGAGCGGCGAGGTTTCGACCGGCATGGCGACGCTGTCCTGCGCGCCGGCCGCGCAGGTGACAGTCTCGCTGTCGAGCAGCAAGCTGTCGGTCGGGCAGGTGCCGCCGACCCTCGTGATTGACGCGGGCGACCCGACGGGGCTTTTCAACGTCACGACCGGCGCGCCGGGCAGGGCGACCATCGGCGCGACGCTCAACGGCGCGACCCGCAACGCCGGCCTGACCGTCACGCCCTAGACTTAAACAGGCCGCGCGAATGTCGGCGGTGAGCGCGAAGGTGAGGCCGTCAAGTCTCACCTTCGCGCTCACCGCCTTTTTTCCGGGGCCGGCGCCGGCCATTTTCGACTACGAAAAACCTGGAACTCGGCCCGCCCTGTTCCAGTTTTTTTTTCGGTTTACAGCCGGGATGATTATGCTAGGATGAGTTTGCGGCGGCCGCGCCGAAGTGGTAGAGAGCGCGAGCCCGAGCGCTCATTTCAAGCCCCGAACCGAGCCCCACCTTGCAGTTCACACCGTCGTACAGACTCTCCTTTCGCCCCGCCCATCAGATTGCCTGATTAGTTTTTTGTCATACTGACCGCGCGCGGCGAAGCTCCCCCGAAAGCCTCCACGGCGGCGCCGCTTTCCGAAGGTTATTTGAGCCTCCTTCCCTTAAGGCCTGTGGCACCCGGCTTGTAATCGAATCGCCGAAGCGGGGCCGCCGCCGCAACGGCCCGACGGGGCCTCCTACGAAAACCCAACACAGACGGCCTGACCCATCATGGAAATAGTTGAAGGACAGCGCTTCCCTAAGCAGTTCGTGCATACGCTCCTGGCAATCGGGGCGGGCGCGGTTCTCCTCACGCTCTTCCGCCTGCCCGTCGCACACCTGAACTACCCGCTCTTCCTGCTCGCCCTCCTGGCCGTTCACGTCTCCTCGCGCTTCGACTCCGCGTGCGCCGACGACGTCTGGCACTTCCCCGCCGCCCCCGCCTTCATCTTCCTCGCCATGTTCGTCTTCGACGGCGAGGCGGCCGTGCTGCTCGCCGCGTCGTGCGCGGTCGGCTCCTCTCTGCTGGGCCGCAAGGGGCTCTGGGCTGTCGGCTTCGACGCCGCGCTCGCGGCCCTGTCGGCCTTCGTCGTCGTCTGGACGCTCAGGCTCACCTCGGGCTCGATACCGGCCCTGGCCGCCGACCCGTTATCGCTCGAGTCTCTCTACGCCGTCGGCTTCGGCGTGCTCGCACTCTCGCTCGCGAGCGCGTCGGTCGTCGCATACGGCGGCTCGTACAGGATTGACCAGCCGGTCTGGCGCAACCTGGCCGTGACTCTCTTCTGGAAGGCGGTCGGGAACTCTGCCGCCGGCGCCTCCGCGCTGCTGGCCGCGGCCGGCGTGCAGTTCGTCGGGCTCGGAGCTTCTCTGACCGTAGGCGCGCTGGCCGCGATGCTGGCGCTCGTGCTGCCCAGCGTCCTCCGGCGCGACGCCAAGCCGCACCACTCGGCCGCCGAGGGGCCGCGCGAGAAGGCGCCGAGCGAGGTTGACCGCTTCCGCAGCGCATTCGACTACGCAGCGATAGGGATGGCGCTAGTCTCGACCGAGGGGCGCTGGCTTCAGGTCAACCACTCGCTCTGCGAGATACTCGGCTACACGGAGAAGGAGCTGCTCGCCACAGACTTCCTGTCGGTCACGCACCCGGACGACCTGCCCACGGCGCTCTCGAACATAAGCCAGCTCCTCAAGGGCAAGGTGCAGGCGTCGCAGATGGAGAAGCGCTACATCAACAAGCAGGGCGAGGAGGTCTGGGTTCACTGGAGCGTCTCGATGGTGCGCGACCAGTACACGAAGAGCATCCACCTCATATTCCAGATTCAGGACATCACCGACCGCAAGGTCGCCGAGCAGCAGCTCCACCACGACGCCTTCCACGACGCGCTCACCGGCCTCCCGAACCGCGCGCTCTTCATGGATCACCTCAAGCTCTCAATCGCGCGCGCCAAGCGCAACCAGGCGGCCCTCTACGCCGTGCTCTACCTCGACCTCGATCGCTTCAAGGTCATAAACGACTCTCTGGGCCACACCATCGGCGACCAGCTCCTCGTAGGCATCGCCGACCGGCTCAAGAAGAACCTGCGGCCCGGCGACACCGTCGCCAGACTGGGCGGCGACGAGTTCACCGTGCTCATCGAGGACATCTCGGACGAGAAGGAGGCCGTGCAGGTCGCCGAGCGCATCCAGAAGGAGCTGTCAGTCCCCTTCACCCTGAGCGGCCGCGAGGTCTTCACGACCGTCAGCATGGGCATCGCGCCCAGCTCAACCGGCTACGAGCGCGCCGAGGACATACTGCGCGACGCGGACACCGCCATGTACCGCGCCAAGTCTCTGGGCAAGGCGCGCTACGAGATATTCGACAAGGCCATGCACGCGCGCGCCATCAACCTCCTCCAGATGGAGACCGACATGCGCCGCGCGCTCGAGCGGAACGAGTTCATACTCCACTACCAGCCCATCGTCGCCCTCGCCGACTTCCGCCTGCGCGGCTTCGAGGCGCTGGTGCGCTGGCAGCACCCGGAGCGCGGCTTCATCTCGCCGATGGACTTCATACCCGTCGCCGAAGAGACCGGCATGATAGTCCCGCTGGGCGAGTGGGTCTTGAACGAGGCGTGCAAGCAGATGCGGCGCTGGCAGAAGTCTTTCCCTTCAGACCCGCCGCTGTTTATGAGCGTCAACCTTTCGAGCAAGCAGTTCAGCCAGAACACGCTCATCAGCAAGGTCGCCGTCATACTCCAGGAGACCGGCATTGACCCGCACTGCGTCAAGCTGGAGATAACGGAGTCGGTGGTGATGGAGAACATAGAGACCGCCACCGAGATGCTCCGCCAGCTCCGCGCCCTCGGCGTCCAGCTCGCCATAGACGACTTCGGCACCGGCTACAGCTCGCTCTCCTACCTCCACCGCTTCCCCATAGACACCCTCAAGATAGACCGCTCCTTCGTAACCCGCATGAGCGAGAACAACGAGAACACCGAGATAGTCAGGACGATAGTCGTGCTGGCGCAGAACCTCGGCATGGACGTCGTGGCCGA
>DASPKR010000071.1:0-2906 GCA_035627975.1 Pyrinomonadaceae bacterium
ATGGCATAGACGCCGGGCTCGCCCGTGCGGCAGAACTCGTCAACCTGAATCGAGCCGCGCTCGACCTTTATCTTCGTCCCCTCAATCCCCAAGCCTTCCAGATACGGCATGCGCCCGACGGCGACGAGCAGCATCGCGGCCTCCAACGTCACGTCGCCGCCCTTTGCGTCCTTGCCCGTGACGCGCACGCCCCCTTCGGTCTTCTCGACCTTCTCCAGCTTCGTCCCCGTGAGCGACTTGATGCCGTGCTTGCGGAAAGACTTCTCAAGCTCTTTGGAGATCTCCTCGTCTTCGAGCGGCATGAGCCGCGGCAGAAGCTCTACCACGGTCACCTCCGAGCCGAAGCGCGCGTAGATGGAGGCGAACTCGACGCCGACGGCGCCCGAGCCCATGACGATGAGGGACTTCGGCACCTCTTTCAGTTCGAGTATGTGGTCGGAGTTGACGACGCGCTCGCCGTCGGTCTCGAAGCCGGGGATGGGGCGGACGACTGAGCCCGTGGCGATGATGATGTTCTTCGTGCTGATCGTCTGCTTCTTGCCGTCGGCGCCGGTGACTTCTACCTTGCCGGGCAGCGCGAGCCGTGCGGCGCCGCCGAAGGTCGTCACCTTGTTCTTCTTCATGAGGTACTCGACGCCCTTCGCGTTCTTCATGACGACCTTATCCTTGCGCTTCTGCACGTCGGCGAAGGCGAGCTGCACGTCCGAGACTTTGATGCCGAAGTCGGCCAGGTCCTTCTGCGCCTTCTCGTAGTAGTGCGCCGACATCAGCAGCGCCTTCGTCGGGATGCAGCCGCGCAGGCCGCAGGTGCCGCCCAGTCGCTTGTCCTTTTCGACGAGCGCGACCTTCAACCCCAACTGCGCGCCGCGCACGGCCGCCACGTAACCGCCGGGGCCGGCCCCTATGATAGTCACGTCGAACTGTTCCGTTGACAATTTCCCTCTCCTGTTAAAGGCTTTGGCGCGCGGCCCCGGACGGCGCTCTCTCCCCTGACGGAGGGGCCGCCCGCCCTCCGAACTACGGCCGCGCGCCTGTGTTGGAAAGCTGTTTCAAAGCGGCATTATAGCCCCTCGGCCGGGTTTACTCCACCGGGGCCGCGCGGCGCTCCTAGTCCTTGAAAAGCTCCTGGTAGTCGGACACCAGCCTGTCTAGCTTCGCCTTGAACGCCGGGTCGGACATCGCCGCGTCCATGTACTTCGTGCGCAGGCCGCTTACGCGCGTCGTGCCTTCGACTTCGGCTTCGAGAAGCTTCCTTCTGGCCTCGGCGTCCCGCTGGAACTCGGGGCTCCGCTTGAGGCGCGCTATCTCTTCTGCGAGCGCGGCCTTTCCCGCGCCCAGATGCTTCTGAGCCTCCGAGACTCCTTCGGAAGGGTTCTGCGCCGACTCGACCTTGCGCACCAGTTCCTCCGTGAAAGGGTTGAGCCGGCCGAGCAGTTGCTCGACGCCGGGCGCCTGCTCCTTACCGCCGCAGCCGGCGGCGAGCAGGCAGCAGGCGGCGGCGAGCAGCGCGGCGGTCAGGTTTCTAAGCATCGGCGCTCCACAGGGTTTATCGAGGACGGTATGATGTAGCAAAGTGGTAAAACGAAAGTCAAACGGCTGGGGGGCGAGGCGATGAAGCACAGCGAAGGGTTCCTGAAGCTGGTCGAGGACGCCAGGACGCGCGTGCGCGAGGTGACGGTCGAGGAGACCCTGGAGCGCTTGAAGGCGGGCGCGCGCCTCGTGGACGTGCGCGAGGACTCGGAGTGGGAGGCGGGCCACGCCGCGGGCGCAGAGCACATGGGCCGCGGCGTCATCGAGCGCGACATAGAGGCGCGCGTGCCCGACAAGTCGGCGGAGCTGATTCTCTACTGCGGCGGCGGCTACCGCTCGGCGCTCGCCGCCGACAACCTTCAGAGGATGGGCTACCGCGAAGTCTTCTCGATGGCCGGCGGCTGGAAGGCGTGGAAGGATGCCGGCGCGCCCGTTCGCGAAGGGCGGGCGGGCGAGTAGCAATCTGAATTCTTTCCTCTGTGCTGCTATAATCCGGCCCGCCAGAGAAAAGTTCGGCGGCAGGAGGTGCGTCAATGAAGTTCGACGGGGCAGGCCGCGGGGAGAGTCTGTTTAAGCGAGCGCTGCCGGCGGCGGCGCTCGTGGCCGCGTGCTGCGCGCCGGCCTACGCGCGGCAGGAGGGCGGGCCGATGGCCGTGCCTTCGATAGGCAAGGTCATGGAGCGCCGCATGGAGATGTCCGCGCGCTCCGTTGACGAGACGCTGCGCAGGCGCTTCGAGGAAGGGAAGCTTTCGAGCACCTACCCGACGGACGCCGCCAAGGCGAGGGCAGGCACCATGCGCGCCGTCTCGCCCGAGGAGCGCAAGGCGCTCGCCTTAAACGAGAAGGGCATCTCCTACTTCGCCAAGAACAAGCACGACGATGCTATAAAGCAGTACCGCGAGGCCATACGCATCTACCCGAACCTCGCAGCCGCGCACAACAACCTCGGGAGCGCGCAGTTCGCCCTCGGCAGCTACAAGGAGGCCGCCGAGTCGTTCGCGCGCGCCGCGCAGATTGACGCCACATACGGCGAGGCCTTCTTCAACCTCGCCCTAGCCTACATCAAACTCGGGAGCGAGAAGGAGGCGAACGACGCTCTGGTGGCCGCCACGCGCGCGTACCTTACGGCCGGCGACGAGCAGTTCGACTCGGGGGAGCACAAGGAGGCCGAAGCCTCCTTCAAGGCGGTGCTCCGCATAGACCCGGGCTACCTGCCCGCGCACTTCCGCCTCGGGCTCGTCTATAACGCCGCGCAGCGCTTCGAGGAGGCGGCCGAATCCTTCCGGCTCGTGCTGCGCTCGCAGCCGAAGATAGCCGAAGTCCACGAGAACCTGGCCGAGGCTCTGTACGGGCTTCGCAAGTACGAGGAGGCGGCC
>DASPKR010000072.1:0-2254 GCA_035627975.1 Pyrinomonadaceae bacterium
AGCCGTCGTCGCCTACCAGCGCCGCGACCGGCGCTTCGGCGGCCTGAAGCTCGTCGCGAACGCGAAATAGCCGACCGCCGCCCGCTTCTCAATGAACCGACTAATCACCGCCGCAGTCGCCCTGCCCGTCCTCATCGCCTCGATTATTTACCCGCCGCTGCACCTGCTCTTCGTGGCGCTCGCCGTGGGCGCGATTGTCGTGGCGCTCTACGAGTTCTGGTTCCTGGCGAAGCGCGTGGGCGCGAAGCCAGACGTGGTGGTGGGCTACACGGCGGTCTCGGGCGTCCTCGTCGCCTTCTTCTTCGACGAGCCGGGGACGCTCGTCCTAATCGTCCCGGCGCTCGTCATCGCGGCGCTTGTGGCGGAGATGTTGAGAGGCGCGCCGTTCGACAAAATGATCCTCTCGGTCGGCTCGACCGTGCTCGGCGTGCTCTACGTCGCCGTGCTGGGGGGGCATCTGATCGCAGTCCGCACCGGCTTCGACTCGCCGGCGCTCTCGAACCCGGACGCCTACAGCGTCTCGACGCACCTGCTCTCCTTCTTCTTCCTCGTGCTGATGGGCTCGGACACGGGCGCATACTACACGGGGCGCCTGCTCGGGAAGCACAAGCTCGCGCCGAAGGTGAGCCCCGGCAAGACCTGGGAGGGTGCGGCCGGCGGCATGCTGGCGAGCCTGATTGCGGCCGCGATCGCTCACTTCTGGTTCTTCCCCGAGCTTTCGCTGCGCGCGGCGCTCCCGCTCGCGGCCGTGATGAACGTGCTCGGCGTGGTCGGCGATTTGACCGAGAGCGCGCTAAAGCGCGGCGCGAACGCTAAAGACGCGGCGAAGATTCTGCCCGGCCACGGCGGCCTGCTCGACCGGCTCGATAGCTTGCTCTTCAACGCGCCACTCATCTACTATTTCGCGCGGTTCTACTTTCAATAGCTGACTTCTTTATGTCGTCTCAGGGAATCGCCGTCCTCGGCTCGACCGGGTCAATCGGCTGCAACACGCTGAAGGTGGTCGAGTCGTTCGGCGACGGCCGCTTCCGCGTGGTCGCGCTCGCGGCGGGCAGAAATGTTAAGAGGCTCGCCGAGCAGGTCGGGCGCCACCGGCCCGAGCTGGTCGCGGTCGAGGACGAAGGGCGCGCCGAAGAGCTTCTCGCTGAGCTTCGCGCCAGAGGCGTCGAGCCGCCGCGCGTCGAGACGGGCGAGGCCGGCATGGTCTCGGTCGCCACGCACGGCGCGGCGCGCTGCGTCGTGAGCGCGACGGTGGGCGCCGTCGGCTTCGTGCCGACGCTCCGAGCGCTCGAAGCCGGCAAGCGCGTCGCGCTCGCCAACAAGGAGACGCTCGTCATCGCGGGCGAGCTGATGACGCGCGCCGCCGCGCGCTCAGGCGCGGAACTCCTGCCCGTTGACTCCGAGCACAACGCCATCCATCAATGTCTGCGCGGCGAGCGCCGCGAGGAGGTGCGCCGCCTCATTCTAACTGCCTCGGGCGGCCCCTTCCGCACGAAGCCTTTGAGCGCAATCGCGGGCGCCACAGTTGAGGAGGCCATGCGCCACCCGACCTGGGACATGGGCGCGAAGATTACGATTGACTCGGCGACGCTCATGAACAAGGGGCTCGAAGTCATCGAGGCCCACTGGCTCTTCGGCTTCGGCGCGGAGGAGATTGACATAATCGTCCACCCCGAGTCGGTCGTCCACTCGATGGTCGAGCTGGTTGACGGCTCCGTAATCGCGCAGATGGGCGTGACCGACATGCGCCACGCCATACAGTACGCGCTCACCTACCCCGAGCGTCACGCCTGCCAGGCGCTCCCACGGCTCGACCTCGCGAAGCTCTCGGCGCTCCACTTCGAGGCGCCGGACACGGAGCGTTTCCCCTGCGTGCAGCTCGCCTACCGCGCCCTGCGGGAGGGAGGCACGCTCCCCGCAGCCATGAACGCGGCGAACGAAGAGGCCGTAGCCGCCTTCCTGCGCGGCGCGATACGGCTGACCGACATCCCTCGCGTCATCGAAAGAGTGATGGGCTCGCACGAGACCCGCGCCGCCTCCGACCTGTCCGTCGTCCTCGGCGTTGACCGCGAGTCGCGCGGGCGCGCGCGGGAAGAGATTGCCAATCTGACCGAGCCCTCGAAAATCGTCGCCTGAAGCGGCTCCCGCCATTTTCACGCCTCCGGCGTGAAACTTTAATCCCACGCCGGAGGCGCCGAGTTTGACGGTCGCGCTCGCCGCCGCTTAAACTTACGTGCAACTGCCGGCCGGGGCA
>DASPKR010000073.1:0-3559 GCA_035627975.1 Pyrinomonadaceae bacterium
GGGGCCGGAACTGGCCGGGCCGCGCGGGCAGGCCGAGCGGTTCCAGCAGACCTTCGCCGGCCAGTTGGAGCGCGCGCGCGCCGCGAGCCTCGACCGAGGCAACTACGCCGCCTTCAACCGCTCGACCGTCGAGCTGGTCAAGCCTTACGCCGAGTTCAAGCACAGGATGTGCGACGAGCAGGCCGCGGGCCGCCTTCAAAGCCTCGTCTGGCCGGCCTTCTTCGAGCACACGGGGCGCGAGGCCGAGCGCTTCGCCCGAAGGCTCGAACAGTTCTCGCGCGGCGACACTTCGACGGACGTGAAGGAGGCCGCGGAGTTCTGGACAATCATCATGGGAGAGCACGCCGACTTCATCGCGCACCTTTTAGACCCCGAGGAGAGCGAGCTCATCCGGAAGGCGATGCAGACGAGCGACGCCTTCCGCCGGATGCACAAGAGCGCGCCATCGTCGAAGGGGCAGGTCGAGAAGGCCGTGGACGACATCATTGACTTCAAGACCGCCGCCGAGAAGGGTATCCAAACCGGGAGGATAAGGAGCATCATCCACCCGGCGCTCGCCGACCACGTCCGCCGCGAGGCGCTGAAGGCCGCGGACGAGCTGAAGCGCGCAGCGTAATCCTTTTGAGGCTCCTTCGGGAGTGAGGCCGTCGCCGTGCGCGCACCTCACTCCCGGAAGGACAACGCCATCTGCTCGGGGCTGTGTATGGAAATCTTAGGCTGGGCGGGGACGGCACTGGTCGTCGTCGCGTACTACCCGCAAATACATCACCTCTACGTCGAAAGGTGCGCGTGGGGCATCAGCGCCCTGACCTGGCTGATCTGGCTCGCAGCCAGCGTGCTGCTGCTCACATACTGCGCGCTTCGCGGGGAGGCCATGCTGGCAGTCGTGCAGGGCGTCAACATCGCGGCCATCGTGACCACCCTCCTCCTCGTGCGAAGGAGCAACCGGGTCTGCCCGCATCACATGAAGGTCGCCGAGACGGCCGCCCGGCGGTGACCAAGCTTTTCCGCGAAAGACGAGAGGGATGCTGGCGGTAATCTCTTCGCGGAGGAGAACTCATGGGGGGCAAAGCTAAGGCACTCGGGCACCTATTCACCAAATGCTCATCCAGTTCCCGTTCCGGCTAACGGCGACGGCAGTCGTCTTCGACGTTATTTACTTGGCCCGGGGCGGCGAGGCGATGGCGGCCGTTGCGTACTGGATGGTTAACGACTACGAGGCGCAGCAAGCCAGAGAGCCGGGCGGCCACGGCGCGCGGAGCGCACCTACGCTCATTCACGAGGGTGCTCGGCAGTCTCGGCAAAGAAAGAGGGAAGACGAAGAGAGGGCGGAGGGGCCGGGGTAGCCGCGCCGGGAGCGCGCACCGTGATAGCCCCTCACAGTTCTCGGGCGTCATCGCAGGTGCTTGTTGAAGAATTCGAGGGTGCGCGCCCACGCAAGTTTGGCGGCCGCCTCGTCGTATCGCGGCGTCGTGTCGTTGTGGAAGCCGTGCTGTTTGCCCTCGTACATGTGCGACGTGAACGTCTTCTTGTTGGCCTTGAGCGCCGCCTCGTAAGCCGCTATCCCTTCGTTCACCCGCTGGTCGTTGCCCGCGTAGTGCAGCAGCAACGGCGCGGAAATCTTCGGCACGTCGTCGGCGCCCGCCTGGCGGCCGTAGAAAGCGACCCCGGCGTTCAAGTCGGCGCCGAGGCGCACGGCCAACTGGTTCACCATCCCGCCGCCGAAGCAGAAGCCCACCGCGCCCAGCTTGCCGGTGGAATCTGAACGCGCCTTGAGCCATTTGGCCGCCGCGACGAAATCTTCGGTCATCTTCTTCCCGTCCACCTCGCGGAAGAGGGCGGCGCCCTTCTCGTCGCTGCCGGGGTAGCCGCCGACCGAAGTCAGCCCGTCGGGCGCGAAGGCCATGAAGTCGGCGAGCGCGAGGCGGCGCGCGACGTCTTCGATGTAGGGGTTAAGGCCGCGGTTTTCGTGGATGACGAGCACGGCCGGGTGCTTCCCGCTCTTCGCCGGGCGGGCCAGATAGCCTTTGACAGAACCGTTCCCCGAAGGCGATTGCACGGTCTCGTAGCCTACCCGGATGCGCTTGTCCTCCGGCTTCACCTGCTGCGCCCATGCGTAGTTGGGCCGCAGGCTCTCGAATATGGCGGCGACGGTCAGGCCGCCGACCGCGAACTTGCCGGCGCGATCCAGGAAGGCGCGGCGGTCAATTCGGCCGTGCTGATACTCGTCGAAGAGGTCTAACAACTCTTGCGGGTAATCGCTCGCCACTTTACGTTCCATTCTTCCTCCTTGCATGGGGTTAAGCGGATTCTTACCGGCCGCCGTCGCGGAGCCTGTAGGTCGCCTCGAACGAGTTGTAGAGGCCGAGGTGCTGCTCGAGGTAGCGCGTCAGCAGGAACTTCTTCCTCACCGTCTCCCGCGCCTGCCTGCCCATGCGCGCGCGCAACCCTTCGTCCTTGAGGAGCTGAACGATACGCGCGGCGGCCTCCTCCACGGACGAGACGAGGAAGCCGTTCACGCCGTCCTCGATCTGGTGCCGGATGCCGCCGACGTTGCCGCCGATGACGGGCGTCCCCTTCCACATCGCCTCGGCGACCGTCAGGCCGAAGCCCTCCCGTAAGGACTTCTGCAGGACGACCGCGGCCCTCCTCTGGAGCGCGTTCACAAGGGCCGTGTCCTCGCGCGAGAGGATGATTATGCGCTCCTCGCGGCTGCCGAGCAGGGAGTTGTAAACCTCCTCGCCCTCGGGGTCGTCCGTGGCGGCGTTGCCGAGCAGCACGAGCGTGGCGCCCACCTCTTTGCGCGCCAGCTTGAAGGCCCGGATGACGCCCTGCGGGTCTTTCCAGCGGTCGAAGCGGGATACCTGAACGACGAGCGGGAGGTCGCGCGGGATTCCGTAGTAGTCGAGCCGCTCGTCTATCTCCTCTTCACTCAGCTCGCGGTTCTTGATGGTGAAGGGGTCAATGGCCGGCATGAAGAAGAGCTGCGGCGCCCTGAGCCTCTGCCGGTACTCCGGGATGCTGAGGATGACGGCGTCGTAGCGCTCGACGAAGGGGGCCATATACTCCCACAGCTCCGGGTTGGGGCTCGACAGATCCACGTGGCAGCGCCAGACCCACGGCCCCCTCTTCTTGTAGTGACGGATGAGCTGTAGCGGCTGCGGGTCGTGGATGACGACGAGGTCGTGGCGGAGGTGGTTGCGCAGCGCGTTCTCATAGACCACTTCCTCGTAGATCTGCTTCTTCTGCTCGGTCAGCTCGATCTCGCCGCCCTGCAGGGCGTTGTGCATCTTCTTGGTGACGCCGTAGAAGTCGGGCGGGCCGTGGATGATGCGCCAGCCGGTGCGCACCCCCATGTTGTTCATCAGCAGCGTCATCGAGAGCAGAATCTCCGCGACCCCGCCGCCCTGGTAGGTTGAGTTGACGTGGACGACGTGCATGTCGCGGAGCGGCTCGGCCTTAGCGAGTATCCGCTCGACGGCCTCCGCCCCGACGAACTGTTCGTAGTCCTCGACAGTAATCCTGTGTTGTTCCATAAAGGCCCGGCCCGGATGGCCCC